>NZ_JAWOWA010000020.1:0-83051 GCF_033340195.1 Vibrio sp. 1457 | reverse complement strand
TGAGTAGTTTTACAGGCAAAGCCGAAACGGATGATAACCACCTACTGAAGTAGGTGGTTTAGGGCTGAAAACAAAAAGGCCCTCAATTGAGGACCTTTAGTATATCAACGTTCAAAATAGATGAGTCGCGTTCTAGAAGAACACACGGAGTTTGCGCGAGCAAATGAGTATGTTCGACACCGAAATCGACTCACTCGATGAAAAGCAGTTATGCGTAAACTGGTAGACGCTTACAAATTTCTAGCACTTTCTGTTTAGTCGCTTCGATAACTTCTTCGTTGCCGATGTTATCTAGAACGTCACACATCCAGTTTGCTAGCTCTTTTGCATCTTCTTCAGTGAAGCCACGGCGAGTGATCGCTGGCGTACCTACACGAATACCAGACGTTACGAATGGGCTGCGTGGGTCATTTGGTACTGAGTTCTTGTTTACAGTGATGTTTGCTGCACCTAGTGCCGCGTCTGCGTCTTTACCAGTGATATCTTTGTCGATTAGGTCAACAAGGAACAAGTGGTTTTCTGTACCGTTAGATACGATTTTGTAGCCACGCTCTTGGAACTGACCAACCATTGCTTTTGCGTTTTTCACTACGTGAGCTTGATAAGCTTTGAACTCTGGCTCCATCGCTTCTTTGAACGCTACTGCTTTACCAGCGATAACGTGCATTAGAGGACCACCTTGACCACCAGGGAACACTGCTGAGTTCAATTTCTTGTACATATCTTCGCCAGCATTTGACAAGATAAGACCACCGCGAGGACCTGCTAGTGTTTTGTGCGTCGTTGTTGTTACCACGTGAGCATGCGGTACTGGTGTTGGGTATTCACCGGCAGCGATAAGACCAGCTACGTGCGCCATATCAACAAATAAGTAAGCACCTGCTTTGTCAGCGATTTCACGCATGCGTTTCCAATCAACGATTTGCGAGTAAGCAGAGAAACCACCGATGAT
Source organism: Vibrio sp. 1457 (assembly GCF_033340195.1). NCBI lineage: Bacteria > Pseudomonadati > Pseudomonadota > Gammaproteobacteria > Vibrionales > Vibrionaceae > Vibrio > Vibrio sp. 1457. Next base: position 82,099 of record NZ_JAWOWA010000020.1, on the reverse strand, counting down.
CATCTTAGGTTTGTGTTCAAGTGCTAGCTGTTCCATCTCGTCGTAGTTGATTTGACCAGCTTCATCGATACCGTAAGGGATAACGTTGTAGTGCTTACCAGAGAAGTTTACTGGTGAACCGTGAGTTAGGTGACCACCGTGCGCTAGGCTCATGCCTAAAACTGTATCGCCTGGGTTAAGAAGCGCCATGTAAACTGCGCTGTTTGCTTGAGAACCTGAGTGAGGCTGTACGTTAGCGTACTCACAACCAAATAGTTGGCATGCACGCTCAATTGCTAGTGCTTCAGCTTTATCTACGTACTCACAACCGCCGTAGTAACGCTTACCTGGGTAGCCTTCAGCGTATTTGTTCGTTAGCTGAGAACCTTGCGCTTCCATTACACGTGGGCTTGTGTAGTTTTCAGAAGCGATAAGTTCAATGTGTTCTTCCTGGCGAAGAGTTTCTTCCTGGATAGCTGCGAACAGTTCCGCATCGTAATCTGCGATGTTCATATCACGCTTAAGCATCTGTATCTCCTGACTCAGATTAGTACTGAAAGTTGCAAAAAAACTGTTGAATGACCCGACGCAAACGTTTTCGTCACCCTAATGGCGCGCATTCTACATAATTTGATTTAGGTCATAAAGAGAAATTTACAATTTTTCTCATGCAGTTTTTTCATGATGACAAGCAATGTTTATCATGCCAGCATTGCAATCGCATAACGACAATCTATTGCCTGTCAAATTTGTGCTTTACACCCTGTAAAACAGCAATTACATAGGTTTACCGTAAATTTTACCCTCTAGCTACCGAAAAGATCATCTTTTTACTACTATGCACGCCTTATTTATCACTAATGACTGCAACATTGATGGAAAAACACTCATTAAAAGAAGACTGGATAGCGATTCTCACGGGTACCTTTTTAGTAGCTCAAGGCGTTTTCTTTCTCCAATCCGCGAACCTTCTAACGGGAGGCACGACTGGATTGGCTCTGCTTGTTAGCCAATTTACACCTTTTACCTTTGGTGTGCTGTACTTTTTAGCAAACAGTCCTTTTTACTTACTAGCATGGAAACGCTTCGGCCGTCATTTCGCCATTAATAGTGCCATTTCTGGCGCGTTGGTTTCTATCTTTGCCGATCATCTTTATTTGCTAATCTCGCTCGAATCGGTAAATGAAGTTTATTGCGCCGTCGCAGGCGGGCTTTTAATGGGGCTCGGTATGCTGATCCTATTCAGACATCGCTCCAGCTTAGGTGGCTTTAACGTGCTGTGTTTGTTTATCCAAGACAAATTTGGCATTTCAGTTGGCAAAAGCCAAATGGCAATCGATGCATGTATCCTGTTTGCTTCATTCTTCTTTGTCACACCAGAAGTGATTGGCCTTTCAATTTTGGGGGCGTTTGCACTCAATGTCGTGTTAGCGATGAACCACAAACCGCACCGCTATTCCGTGACCTACGGTTCATAAATTTTTGATAATGATTGAAGCGCGATTTATAAGATTTCGCGCTCCAATCGCTATATAATACTTCGCGATTTCCAAATAGATCGGTACGGTATGCGCGACTTTCTGCAACAAGCTAAACAGACTCACAGTTGTATTGCGATTGGAGAGCTGATCTATTACCCGAAGACACAGAGCCTTCATCAAGATGCTATCGCGATTGATCTTGAACCTCGCACCGTTGAATTATTAGAACTGCTGTTAACAAGCGTTGGCCACCCACTCTCTGCTGACACCATTATTGAAACCATTTGGCAGAGCAAGTTCATCTCTAAGAATGTGCTCACGAACCGCATTAGCACCTTACGTGCACTGCTACAGCAGTACTTACCCGAATACGATGCCGCTAAGCTTTTAGTCACTTACCCCCGCAAAGGCTACTTTCTTAACCCTGCCAATATTCGTTTAGTGCCACCAGCGAAAAACCATCGGCGCGTTATCTCAACCCAGGTGGCGAGTAATAAGAACTTCAAGCTGATTTTTGCTTACAGCTTATGTGCCATACTTGCGGTATGTAGCATGACACTCGCAAGCTTGTTATGGCAACGCCAAGAAATCTCAACACAACAAACACGTCATCAACTACTGATTCCCAAAGTCGAGCTACTACTCAACCGTGTCGATTCAATCGGCTCTCAGGCGCGAAAATACCGCATACTGGTCAAAGCCATCTTGCTGCAACAACAGGTCGAATATCCATACACCGACATCGCCAACCAAGATGCTCCCAGTTACTTTCTTGATCCTATCGGTCATACGCCATATTTCCCTGGCGCACGAAACATGCAGACCAGCGACTACGAGCTCAATATCGAGTTAAAAGACGGCGCAGAGCAAGGCATCTTGAAAGCGCAGATGAACCTTATTTATCCTGCGACGGGCAAGCTGGCGTTTCGCAATGAGTACACACTGCGTTTATCTGACCTACAATCGGATATTTTCCAAATGCACTCGGATGTCGCGCAATACTTCAATCTGCCTGCACCTTCGGCAAGTACGTGGCAGCTTTCGGATATTCACAAAAAAATGTTATTCGAGAATGCCTTTTCTAGCCAACCTCTCCGACAATCTGATGAGTTTGCGGCTATAACAACGGCAAGACATCTCGCCTTATACGAGCACGAACATCAAAAGCTGGAAGCGTATTTAACTCAAGTACAATCGTCGTTTGATGTTTTGCCAGATGAGCTGAGCCTCTGGTTAGGTCTATTGCATTTCAAATTAGGTAACTTAGACAGGGCAAAAGCTCTGTTAACGACACCAGATGGCGACTCACGCATCCAAAACGCACTGATTTATACCTTTGTGTCTCACATTGCTTACAAGCAGAACAAACTTGAACAGTTCCGTCTCAACTACATGGAATCACTGGTGGCGCTGCTGCGCGTTTTACCTTCCGAAACCTTGTTTGAGCGTCTTTCTCAATCTGAATCCAAAGAGACTTGCCTCCAACCGTGGAAAACGTTGCATGTTAGTGTGACCGATCAAGAAATCATAAGCCGATGGAAAGCGCTCATTAACGAGTATTGCACTAATGTAGCCAACGAAATAAATCCAAATAAAACAAAGACCTAAATATAAAATTAAGCTTTCATTAACCCCTGTTATCTTTTGTTTTTTGCCCTTTTTCTCTCGCTGAACTTAGCATGCTCGCATTCAAGCAACGGCCCAACATGAAGCGGCCTTATCAATCAGGAATGTAAACCATGCTAAACAAAATGACGCTTATCGCAGCAGCAACTCTGGCTCTTTACGGCTGTGGCGGAGGTTCGTCTTCTGGCAGTGCGAATCCAAACAAAGTGCCTCAAGAAAGTTTCGACGTCTCGATTCACAACTCCATTTTCGCTCCTGTACCAAACACACAATTGAGCTATTCGTTTAGCTTGGATGGCCAACCAGAGGGCGACATGAAACTGAGCTTCCAAGCGATGGATAGCGAGCAAATATTGGCAGCATTGGCACAAATCCCAAACAGCGAGGCAATGGTCCAGTTGGTTAATGACTTGATGAACTACGGCGCCGAACAGTTCTACTATTCAGACGAGCAGTACAACGACGACGAAGAGAGCAATACGCTTTACTTTGCAGGATCAGATGGTGCACTCCATGAAATCACTGACGCTTATTTCATTGGTCATCAGTTTATTGCCATGCTTATGCACAGCGGTCCGATTTTCCGCCTAAACGGTGACAACGTAAAAGAGAAAAGCCCGAATATTGACATCGGTGAAGAAACTATGTCTCTGCAAACCACTCTTACAGGCTACTCAGTTCACAACCTACTAGACCGTTTTGAAGAGCATGAGTGGGTACAAAACCTTCCTATGACAGCATCTTGCCAAGTGGTTTGGCAACAGCAAATCCGAGAAACTGGCGTGCGTAAAGCGTTCTCGATCTCAGGCAAGAAAATTGAAGCGGCATACCTGATGGAAGAGAACATCTACAACCTAAACTGTGATGATATGGACTCAATGGAGTTCGCCACTTCGGCAGAACGTTGGTTTAATCCGAGCTTAGGTCTGATAGAACAAATTGAACTGCTGAAAGTACAACAAGTACAAATCAACGAAGAGAAAGTGCAGCTAACAGCGATTGAAACAAAATAAGCTTGCATTTTTTATAGATATCTCAATAAAAGAAGGCTTTGGGGAGCACACCAAAGCCTTCATCTCGAACATCAATCTTAGGGGTGATGACACCCGAGTTTATTCTTCTATCAATAAAATACGAGTTTCGTAAGGTCGTAACACTTGATGGTTTGACGCGACTGCGCTCGCTGAGTTTTGATAGTTAGATAGCAAGTTTTTCGCTTTACTCATATCAAAACGTTCTGGCAGAACGCATTCCACCTCTTCAGCATAGTAGTTATTGATACACAGCAGCGTTTGCTTATCGTTCTGACGAGCGTAAGCGAAAATACGTTTGTGCTCTGGCAGTAAATCTTCATAACGGCCATCGGTGATGACTGGAACCTGTTTACGCAGTTCAATCAGACGCTTGTAAAAGTAGAACACCGAGTTCAAATCGGCAACCGCAGCTTCAGCATTGATTTCAGAGTAATTCTGCGCCACTTCAAGCCACGGCGTTCCCTCAGTAAAGCCCGCGTGTTTTGCACTGTTCCATTGCATTGGTGTACGTGAATTATCACGCGACTTCTGTGCCAAGATCGCCATCATATCGTCATGAGATACACCATCACGGTTGACCATGATGTCGTACATGTTAGTACTTTCAACATCACGATATTGGCTGATTTCGGTATAACCCGGGTTGGTCATGCCGATCTCTTCCCCCTGGTAAACATAAGGTGTGCCTTGCATCATGTGCACTGATGCCGCAAGCATCTTGGCAGATTCAACACGGTATTGCTCGTCGTTACCTAATCGGCTCACAACGCGTGGCTGGTCGTGGTTACACCAGAACAGCGCCCCCCACCCTTTGCCATTTAAGCCCGTTTGCCAATGATTGAAGATCTGTTTTAACTGAATGAAATCAAACGGCGCTTTGGTCCATTTTTCACCATTTGGATAATCGACTTTCAGATGATGGAAGTTGAACACCATGGATAGCTCTTTGCCGTCTAGCGAAGAATATTGCTGGCAGTGCTCTAGCGTAGTGGAAGACATTTCACCCACCGTCACGCTGCCGTATTTTTGAAACACAGATTCGCTAATCTCTTGAAGGTATTCGTGCACACGTGGACCATCCGTGTAGAAACGACGACCATCACCAATATCGTCACTTGGAAAATCTTGCTGCTTGGAAATCAGGTTGATAACGTCGAGACGGAAACCATCCACTCCTTTTTCTGCCCAGAAGCTGATGACTTCTTTCACTTCTTCACGCACTACTGGGTTTTCCCAGTTTAAGTCCGCTTGCTCTTTAGCAAAAAGGTGCAAATAGTACTGGCCTGTTTTTTCATCCAGCGCCCAAGCGTTGCCACCAAACTTTGATTGCCAGTTGTTTGGTTCAGCACCATCTACCGGATCTTTCCAGATGTAGTAATCACGGTATGGGCTGTTTTTATCACCCAGTGCGGATTGGAACCACTTGTGTTCTGTCGACGTGTGGTTCACTACAATGTCCATGATGATACGAATACCCAACTGATGCGCTTCTGCTAGCAAAGTATCGAAATCTTCCATAGTGCCGAACTCAGGGTTGATCGAGTAGTAATCGGATATGTCATAACCGTTGTCGATCATTGGCGATTGGTAAACCGGCGTCAGCCAAATCGCATCCACACCAAGATGCTTAAGATAATCCAGCTTAGAAATGATCCCTTTGATGTCGCCCGTGCCTTTACTGCCACTGTCACAAAAGCTTTTTGGGTAAATTTGATAGATGGTTGCGGTTTTCCACCAGCTCTCATCATGCTTGGTCATAGCCATTTCTAACACTCACTTACCAGTAATCGGAAACTTAAAATTTGAAAAGAAAAATAGGAGGAGGCAGCCCAGTCACTGCCTCAAATAGAATTACGCGTTTGCAGGCTCAAGCTCACCTTTGGCTTGTGCACGCTTATAAAGAATTAACGTTAATGCAGCAGGTACTAGCATTGCGACTAACATAGCCAAAGCAAAAATGCCCCAGAACTGCGGTTGGATAGACAAGATGCCCGGCAAACCGCCCACACCGATACCGTTCGCCATTACGCCCGCACTACCACAAATAGCAGCAGCACACGCACTACCGATCATCGCGCTCAGCATTGGGAACTTGTATTTCAAGTTGATACCGTACATCGCCGGCTCGGTCACACCAAGGTAAGCAGAGATAGCCGCAGGCACCGAGATATCACGCTCGCCATGTTTTTTACTGATGATAATGATGCCGACGACCGCAGACGCTTGAGCAATATTTGAAAGCGCAATCAGAGGCCAAATTGGCGTGCCGCCTAGCTCTTGCATTAATTGAAGGTCAACCGCGTTGGTGGTGTGGTGAATACCAGTAATGACCAATGGCGCGTATAGGAAGCCGAAGATGGTTGAGCCAATCATTGCGAAGTCACCTGTCATGGCTGCTTTTGCTGCGAAAGCAACGCCGTCACCCAACATACGGCCGAATGGACCAATAATAGAGTGCGCAAGAATCACAGACACGATGATAGAGACAAACGGCACAACCACTAGGTAAAGGTAAGACGGAATGATGCGTTTTAAGTTGGTTTCAATAAACGCCAGTGCCATACCAGCGAGCATTGCCGGAATCACTTGCGCTTGGTAGCCCACTTTCTCGATGGCGAATAAGCCAAAGTCCCACACTTCGGGTACTTGCTTACCAATCAGGTAGGCGTTCATCAACTGCGGAGAAACCAATGTCACACCAAGCGTGATACCCAGAATCGGAGTACCGCCGAGCTTTTTCACTGTCGACCAACACACGCCAACTGGTAGGAAGAAGAAGATCGCCTCACCAATCAGCCATAAGAAAGAGTGTACCGTTGCCCAAAACTGGCTGATTTCCGTTAGCGTTTGACCATCAAACATCTTGATGTCGCCAATCACGTTACGGAAACCAAGGATCAGACCACCGGTGATGATCGCTGGTAGCAGTGGTACAAAGATTTCTGCAAGGTGGGAAATACCACGCTCAACGATATTCATGTTTTGACGAGCAGCGTTCTTCGCTTCGTCTTTGCTGGCTTCACTTTTACCCGTCAGTCCGATCAGTACCTTGTAAACTTCATCCACTTCAGTACCGATAACCACTTGGAACTGGCCTGCGTTGGTAAAACAGCCCTTCACCATCGGTAATGCTTCTAACTGTTTCGTATCTGCTTTGTCCGTATCATTTAGAACAAAACGCAAGCGAGTTAAACAGTGACTTACACTGGCAATATTGTCCGGCCCCCCGACCAGCTCAATAAGACGCTCCACGTCTTTACGCGCAATCTTACTCATAACTTTGTCCACCCTGTATTGGATACATTCGATTCATCATTTTGTTTTTATAAATGGGAACATTCCCATTTCTTGATTTTAATATTGCCATCCGAAGGCAAAAAACAAAATGGGAACAGTCCCATTAATTGAGAGTGATCACAGTATAATTTTAGAGCAGATCGTTTTAGTGTGGGTCAATAAACGATAGGCTGTTGAGTAAAGTGAACCACTTCCTCATCGCCATTTAATTGATTGATCAGCATGTTAGCGGACTTCTCACCTGCAAGGGTATAACCTGGGTCGACACTAAATACTTTAGGGAAAAGGAAAGAGAGCAATTCATTACCACCAACACCTGTCACAACCACGTCTTCACGTCCTAACTCTTGAAGACGCTTAATCACGCCCAACGCGATAGTGTCACTGGCGCACACGATGGCCTGAGTATCAGATTGAAGGACTTTGTCTACCAACTGATAAGCACTTTCATGGCTCAACTTACCCGTTTGGAAACAAGGTGTAATTTGCTTGCGTTGACACCAAGCTTTATAAGCATTTAGACGAGCTAAGCCAGTGGTTTTGTCTTCAGGATCAACACCAATATAAGCAATGCGAGATAAAGATTGCTGCTCAAGGTGAGACAAAGCCATGTCTATCACACCTTGGTTATCGTAGTTGATCGAGGAAACCATTTGCGTGTCCATCGCGATCACGACGATACGATTCCCCCACTCCGCCAATGCTCGCTCATCACATCCAGTAAAGCCAAACACGATCACCCCATCGACGTTGCGACGTTTAAGCACATCCAAATGTTCATTGGTTTTATCGCGATCGAATTGGCTCTCCATGATCACCGCATCATAACCAGCGGAATACAAAGCATTGAGCATGGTACCAACGGCGCGATTTTCTGATGGTGAATCCAAACGGGAGATGATAACCCCAATGACTTTTTGGCTGCCACCACGCATCGACTGCGCCGACTTTGATGGGACGTAGCCTGATTCACGAATGATTTGCTCTACCTTCTCTCGCGTTTGGGGTTTCACTTTTGGATCGTTAGTAAGCACACGGCTTACTGTCGATTTGCCCACGCCTGCCAATTTTGCGATATCAAGAATGGTGAGTTTTTTGCTCATAAGTGTTCAGATTAAAAGAAGGAATCAAACAAAAGGGAAGCAGTGGCTTCCCTTATCTCAGTCAGTAATGAATATTACTTGTTTAAGTACGCAGGCACATCTGCAATGCTATCCAATACTACCGTTGCAATGGCTTCGCCCTGTTCCGTTACTGGCTTACCAGTGCGAACCAAAATCTTAGTGCCAACGCCTGCCGCTTCTGCTGCCATCATGTCTTCAGCTTTATCGCCGATCATCACAGATTTCTCCATGTCGATCTTCAAGAAGTCACGCGCAGAAATGAACATACCTGGTTTTGGCTTACGGCACTCACAATCTTGCTTGTACTCGCCAATGCCATGTTCTGGATGATGTGGACAGTAATAGATACCATCGAACTCAACACCATTATCAGCAAAGTTCCAATCCATCCATTGAGTCAGAGACAAGAAACGGTCTTCACTGAATTTACCGCGTGCGATGCCCGATTGATTCGTCACTAACACTAGAAGGTAGCCTTTATCTTTTAGCGCTTTCGTCGCTTCAAATACACCATCAATGTACTCAAAATCATGTTCGTCATGAACGTAGCCGTGGTCAACGTTTATCACGCCATCACGATCGATAAAAACAGCAGGTTTTGCCAAAACGTATTTCTCTATTAACTCGGTTTAATCAGATTATTACATACCTTATAAACTTCAACACTATCTAATTCATTCTAGGCCTCGACAAAACGGTTGATTTGTTGGGCAAGAATCGGTAAATCTGAGGGTGCCCCGCCGTCTACCTCCTGCTTGTTATCTATACATCTTCGTTTCAAAACAGAACATCCATACATTTAGACGTCTAGACGTAAAAATATCTATTGACTTCATTCTGCTTAACCCATAGCATCAACTGAAAATTGAGATAAAGCTCAACATTAAGTTCTGTCAAAGGCCGTTTTTGACAGCGAAGTTCCCCGTATCTTTGGGCAGGTTGAAACATGATAGAAATAAAAAACGTCAATAAAGTGTTCTACCAAGGCAGTAAGGAAATCCTTGCCCTGAAAGACATTAACCTACACATCGACAAAGGCACCATCTTTGGTGTTATCGGTTCATCAGGTGCTGGTAAAAGTACGCTGATTCGCTGCGTAAACATGTTAGAAGCGCCGACCTCTGGTTCCATCATCGTTGATGGTGTGGATCTAACCAAACTCAGCAAAAAACAACTAGTCGAAACACGCCGTAACATTGGCATGATCTTCCAGCACTTTAACCTGCTTTCGTCTCGTACTGTGTTTGATAATGTAGCACTGCCACTAGAACTGGCAGGTAAAGACAAATCGCAAATCACAACAAAAGTAACTGAGTTGCTAAAGCTTGTAGGCTTAGCCGACAAACACGAGAGCTACCCATCTAACTTAAGTGGCGGCCAAAAACAGCGTGTGGCAATTGCTCGTGCATTGGCATCCGATCCTAGCGTGCTGCTTTGTGATGAGGCCACTAGTGCGCTAGACCCGGCAACAACTCAATCTATCCTTGAGTTATTGAAAGAGATCAACCGCAAACTCAACATCACGATTTTACTTATCACTCACGAAATGGAAGTCGTAAAAAGTATCTGTCACGAAGTAGCAATCATCGGTGGTGGTGAGCTGGTGGAAAAAGGCACCGTTGGCGATATTTTTGCGCACCCTAAGACAGAGCTGGCACACCAATTCATTCGCTCAACGCTGGATCTTTCCATTCCTGAAGATTACCAAGCTCGTCTGCAAGCAGAGCGTGTTGATGGCAGCTACCCGTTGGTTCGCTTAGAGTTTACTGGCGCAACCGTCGATGCACCGTTAATGTCGCAAATTTCTCGTAAATACAATATTGATGTGAGTATTTTGAGTTCCGACCTTGATTACGCTGGTGGCGTGAAATTCGGCATGATGGTCGCAGAGCTATTTGGTAACGAAGAAGATGACAACGCAGCTCTTGAATACCTGCGTAAGCACAACGTAAAAGTAGAGGTACTTGGTTATGTCCTTTAATACGATTTCTGAATGGCTGAGCTTAAACAGCAAACTACTTTTAGGTGCAACGTGGGAAACGCTTTACATGGTTGCGGTTGCCGGATTAGTCGGCTTTGCTGTGGGTATTCCATTAGGCGTAATCCTCCATATTACTAAGAAAGGCGGCCTACTTGAAAACACCAAACTAAATAGCGGCTTAGGCGCTATCGTTAACATTGGTCGTTCTGTGCCATTCCTCGTACTGATGGTTGCGATTATTCCAGTGACAAAAATGCTAGTTGGAACCTTTATCGGTACAACCGCAGCAATCGTCCCACTGACTATTGGCGCCATTCCTTTTGTCGCTCGTCTTATTGAAGGTGCTTTATTAGAAGTACCGACAGGCTTGGTGGAAGCAGCGCAGTCAATGGGGGCGACACCAACACAGATCATCACAAAAGTTCTACTACCTGAAGCAATGCCGACTATTGTTAACTCAGTAACGATTACCTTGGTCACTCTCGTTAGCTACTCAGCTATGGCGGGTACGGTAGGCGGCGGCGGCCTAGGTGACGTAGCCATTCGTTACGGTTTCCACCGCTACGATGTAACTATCATGGCCGTGACTGTCGTGATGTTGATTGTTCTAGTACAGATTATTCAGTCTATCGGTGACGCAGTGGTGCGCCGTGTAGACCACAGATAAGTATCAAAAATACAAATTATAAGGAGATAAAGATGAAATTTAGCCTTAAAGGTCTTTTGACTGTAGCAACGGCTGCCTCTGCTCTTGCTCTAGCGGGTTGCGGCGACAAAGAAGTAGACGTAAACAAAGTAAAAGTTGGCGTTATTGCTGGTGCTGAAGCACAAGTAGCCGAAGTTGCCGCTAAAGTAGCAAAAGAGAAATACAACCTAGACGTTGAGCTAGTAACATTTACCGATTACGTAACACCAAACGCCGCTCTGGATGATGGTTCAGTAGACGCGAATGCGTTCCAACACAAACCATACCTAGATCAACAAGTGAAAGACCGCGGCTACAAACTGGCTATCGCGGGTAACTCATTCGTTTACCCTATTGCTGGTTACTCAAAGCAAGTAAAATCAATTGATGAAATTCAAGATGGCGCACGCATCGCAGTACCAAACGACCCAACTAACCTAGGTCGCTCACTACTGCTTCTTGAGCAACAAGGTTTGATTACGCTACGTGATGGCGTTGGTCTACTCGCTACAGTACGTGACATCGTAGGCAACCCTAAAAATATCGAAATCATTGAACTAGAAGCCCCACAGCTTCCGCGTTCATTGGATGACGTAACGCTATCTATCATCAACACCACTTACGCAAGCTCTATCGACCTATCGCCAGAGCGTGACGGCGTGTTCGTTGAAGATAAAGACTCACCATACGTAAACCTAATTGTCGCTCGCGAAGAAAATGTTAATGCGCAAAACGTACAAAACTTCGTAAAAGCTTACCAAACGGAAGAAGTTTACGAAGCGGCAAAAGAGCTGTTCAAAGGCGGTGTTGTGAAAGGTTGGTAATCCCACTTTTCAAAACATGACTGAAAACAACGTTCTAAACATAAACGTTCTAAACACAAAAGGGCTGATGTGAAAACATCAGCCCTTTCTATTTGTCTATCTACCCATTTAAGTAGCTTCAATTCGCTACTTAAGATGGTCCCAAGAGATATTCGACACGATTCGGCAGTCATCACACTTAAAATGAAATATGTCATGTAGTGGCTCATCGAGTAGCCACTCGCCATCGCATTTTGGACACTTGCGCGCTTTCTCGCTCTCCAGCGACTGACCACCGACACGATACTGGTAATAGTACGTAGGGATCTTCGTGATGTATTCGATACGGCCACGTAAGTCCCAACCTCGGCGAAACAGCACACTATCCACATCGCAAATTTCGTGCAGCGCCGCATGTTCCGCTCGGCAACCCCCTGCCATTTGGATTTCATCACACGCTTGCCACTCAGTCTGCCACTTAATGACGGCTTTATGGTCTCCATTAAGTGTTGGCTCATTACGATACAAAGGAATTGGCAACAGGGTTTCACCACTTCGCAAAGGCGAACACGTATGAACATAAGTCGTGTACAACACTTGCCAGCTAGGTGTCTCTTCTTCGGCTGCTTGTTCTGAATTCAAATCACGCCCCAGCATGCGCATTTTCGGTGCAAGCAAAGACGCATCCGACAAACGGTTCATGCACACTTTGACGAAATCTGAGTGATAACGTGGATGCAAGCTGTCTTGTTCTGGGCAAACAACACGAACGAAAAATTCACCTTCTCCCATCACTATTGGGAATTCACGACCTAATACTTGGCCGTTGTAACGCAGAGCATCCATCAAGCCATTAATGGCTTTGTCTACCGCGCTGACGGTGGTGTTATCAAAACACTCAAACTGCAACTCAACAACATACATACTTAGACGGCAGCCTCTAACTTATTCAAGAACTCAACCAATGAATCTGCCAATACATCACGTTTAGAGGTGCCCAAACGCTCTAGAATCACATTGCCAGTGAGGTTACAAATAGAAATCACATCCATTTCCTCATCTGTCGCTGCTATAAATACTGTTGGTTTAAGTTTCAAGCGGCGCTGCGTCACCAAATGACCAAGAATATTTTCTTGTAGACGCACGAAATCGTCATCGCTCCACACTTGCAGCAGCGTCAACGAATTACCTTGCCAAGTTGCCTCCATATCAGCGCAGTATTGAGAACCATAAAAGGCTTTAACATCATCTTGCAGTGACAACTCAATCGCATTTTCCACATTGGTGAAATCGGCCATTTCATCACGTGCGACCGCTTTCCAAAGCACCTTTCCATCACGCTTCTCTTCGACACAAGGAGAAACAAGCTCTGCAAGCTCTTCACTGCTTGGCAACTCATTGTGCTTAGCTTGCCAAGCTTGTTGGTAGCGCAGGCTGAACTCTTGTAGCGCCTGAGTAACGTTTTGGGTCATGAAGGTCTCCTCATTCCTTATTTATCAGATAGCCGTACTTGCCGGATGGCAATTGACCAGCGGATTCAGTAAAATTCTCGCCATTCTAATCGAAAACGACCACAAAGTATGAGCAAATATTCTGACGCTAAAGAGCTTGCTGGCTTAACACTAGGTAAAACGACCGAGTATGCGAACCAGTATGACCCAAGCTTGCTGCAACCAGTCCCTCGCAGCCTGAACCGAGATGACCTCCAGTTAGGCGATACTCTGCCTTTCATGGGGCACGACATTTGGACGCTGTACGAACTGTCTTGGTTAAATAGTAAAGGTTTACCACAAGTGGCCGTTGGCGAAGTATACATTCCAGCCACCAGCGCAAACTTGATTGAATCGAAGTCTTTCAAACTGTACTTAAACAGCTATAACCAAACCCGCTTTGCAAGCTGGGAAGAAGTGACTGAGCGTTTAACACAAGACCTTTCTGAATGCGCAGGTGAAAAGGTGCTGGTTGAGGTGAATCCAGTGACCCACTATACCAATCAACCTATCGTGACAATGGACGGTGAATGTGTAGATGACCAAGACATTGACATCACCAGTTACGATTTTGATGCCGATTTGCTTGAAGGTGCGGCAGGTGAAATACAAGTTGAAGAGGTGCTACATAGCCACCTATTGAAATCAAACTGTTTGATCACTAACCAACCCGACTGGGGCAGTGTAGAAATTCGCTACCAAGGCGCAAAAATAGATCGTGAGAAGCTGTTACGTTACTTAGTGTCTTTCCGCGAGCACAATGAGTTCCACGAACAGTGTGTAGAGCGTATTTTTACGGATCTAATGAAATATTGCCAACCAAGCAAACTGACCGTATTTGCCCGCTATACGCGCCGTGGAGGCTTGGATATCAACCCTTACCGCTCAACGGAACAAGATAAGCCAGCTCACAATCACCGTATGGCTCGTCAGTAAGCGCATAGGCAACAGAAATAAGTTCGGCAATCTAAAGGGTTGCCGGACGTTTTTATTGTCCAGGCATGTTACTATATCAAATGGCTTCAACCCGCATTTAAACGGCTAATTGAGGCTTTTCGCCGTTATCGCCATATCTAAAAACAGTTCGAGGGAACGAAAGGATGTTTTGGGACAGTTCGCGTCTATTCAAGTTGATTGGCTTTCTTTGCTTGCTGTTTGTACAGCCACTTCATGCTACCATTTTATCGTCCGCGTTACTCAACGAAGCACAACAATTGGCGGAAATAGAGCCATCACAAGCAAAACAAGCGGCAACCAACTATTTGTCACAGCGTGAACTAACAGAACGCAAAGAAAGTGACAGCCCTTCAGCCATGTCTCGCGACGAAACAGATCGTAGCGTTCGCACACCAAGCAGCACCATCGAAGCGCACAAGATTATCGCTCAGGCAGATTACGCCATGGGTAATGTTCGTTCGGCTATCGAGCACCTAAATAAAGCGGAACGCTTAGCGCAAGAATATCAATTGCCGTACATGGACTTAGATCTCCAGCTGATGCGCAACCAAATGATTTGGATGTACGACGAAAACTACTCAAAAGCGGAAGACACGCTTAACCAAATTGAACAACAGCTCGATGAAGCCGATGCCGTATTACAACGCACCGACAGCGTTCGCTACCGACTAGTGATGCAAAGAGCACTCCTCGCTTCACATAGTGGCGATATCATTAAAGCGGAAAACTTGTACTCTGAAGCAAAGACCATGCTTGACGATAGCCGCTCTGAGTTAGCCTTGATCGACTACTACACAGCCGTCGGCGAGTTTTACCTCAATAGCAAGAAATACAATTTGGCTTTGTCAGAGCTGCTATACGGTTATTGGCAATCTATTGAAAGTAACAGTGGTGCAAGATTAGCAAAAGTGAATCGCCTTTTGGCTAGGCTCTTCCAGGAGCGACGAGTGTACGACAAAGCGATCGAATACTTATCTCAAGCCGCAGATTTTTATGACTCTTACCCTAGCTCTCCGATCCTAGCGGACGTCCTAGAGCAAATGGGCGACATCTACTTTTATCAGGGTAAGTTTAACCTTGCGTTAGTGCATTACTTCAACGTGCTTGACCATGAAAGTACCAGTAAGAACATCAATAGAATCATTAAAATTCGCTTAAGCTTGGCGGCTACCTACCTACAACTCTATAACTACGCGCTAGCAGAGCAGTACTTAGACCGCTCTAAAGAGCTTTTAGAATACACCAATATTCCTAAGCTTGAAGCAAAGGCTGCCCTGCTTCAGTCAGGTCTGGCTTATCATCAAAATGACAGTAAAGACGTCATTACTAATGCTAAGCTGGCGTTAGCACTTGCTGAAAAGTCACCTGAAAATAACAACTTCATTAAGCAGCAGTCATACCGTTTACTTGGGTTGGGTTACGAGCAGGCAGGCGAATACAAACTTTCTCTGCAAGCTTATAAAAAATACACCAACCTCGTTCGTCTAGAACAAAAGCAGCTTAACCAAATCAGTGAGGATGCGTTCCGTCAGCAAAAAGAATTTGCCGAACAAACCATCCATTACATCGGTCAATCAGAACGCTTAGAGCAAGTGGAAAGAGAGCATCGTAAATTCCAGAAAATCTCATTTGCATTGTTTATTACTGTCTTGGTCATGTTTTTGTTCATTATGCGCCGTGGTGTCATTATGCAGCGCCAAGCAAGTGAAATCGAAAAACTGCGTAACGACCTCTTCACCCACTCTCGCTCTCGTTTACGTAACTTGCGTATGCTGAATGTTAAGCTTTCTCGCTCATTGAAAAAGTCGAGCGAAACTTTCGAGCAATGGCAAATGGGTGAATTGATCCACGAACCACTTAATGATCGCCTACGCTTTGTTATGATCGATTTGCCATTCTTACGAAGCATGTACGTCCATAACGGCTATAAGGCAGGTCTAGAACTAGAACGGGCATTTGGCGACTTCCTTGCGGAAAAAATAGAAAAACCGTCGCGTCTTTACCATTTCTCAGATGCGAACTTACTCTACATAGAACCGAACGCTGACCGTGATGCTTCTGCCGAAGTCATGTTCGAAAAATTCCAGACTTGGGTGGATGAGTTCGCACAGCAGCACAACGTCAATCGTATTATTCGTATGGGCATCAGCGATTATCCGTTCTTACCCCGAGCCTACACTGCAATTAACGATGAGGAATTACTCGATCTGTTATTGCTTGCTACTCACATCGCACGAGAAGTCAGCTTGAAGGATAAGCAAAGCCACTGGGTGTTCTTAAAAGCCATCGATAATGCGCCTGCTGCTAGCTTTGCAACAGGTAACATAAGAACTGCCTGTCAACATGCCATTAGCCAAGGCCTGATCAAGATCCATTCGTCCTACAAGAATGAGGACGACATCAAGAAAATATTAAAAAATGGATAATTAAACGCCTGTTGAACGTAATAACTAATGACGCTATAAAGTTTTTTGTTATTATCAGATAATTGTCAGTAGTACATGGACTTAACCGTAGTCACTTCATGGGAATCTTGGAATCCGATATTCAGTCGCAGCTGCATCAGCTGAGTTGTCAACTTGACCAACTCAGACTGACTCATCGTGATACTTCACTCAAATTCAAACGTGAACAACAAGTTCTTAAACGCGTTGTGGCATCATTGTCTTCAGCTTGCCAGGGTTCGAACACTCAGGTATCCAACTACCTATTTGAAATCCAACAAGAGCTGCAACATCAAAAAGATATCAGCACTCTTATCCCGCGTTTAGCGGTATTAGAGAGGATGCTCAAACAGCAGTCGAAGACGATGGATAAACAAAACGGTTACCTTGACGAACAAATCAAGCACAGTGGTGAAACACTGCAACGTGTCACGGGCTTACCTGCGCAGTTAAAACGTGAACTACGGAACCTGATGAGTTTCTCTGAAGTTCACGCCAGCAATAAAGCTGATCAAGCCACTAAGCTACTGAGTATTTACGAACGCGCTCTGAAAATCATTACGTCTAATTCACGTCTACATCTTAGTGAATTTGAAAACAATCCTGACAGATCTCAACTTGAATGCTTGGCCAGCGACCTTCAACATACTATTACAGAGCTGGATTTCGAGGGAGAATCAGGCGATAGATTGCTGGATATTCGCGCTAAGTTGCTCCTTGGCGTGAGTGCCGAGTCTCTCATTGAGCTTACGCTCTCAACGCTGAAATTGGTTGTCGAAGCAACAAAGTTCGAGCGCGAGGCGTCAAGCCAATTCCTTGATCAGCTGAACACTTCTCTCGCAAGTAACCTAAAAACCGTTCATCAGAACGTCGACCAGCATCATACCTACTTTGAACACCGCCAAGAGCTCAACACAGAAATGAACAGCTTGGTTGAATTAAGCCAAAAGTCACTTAATCAAGCTCAAGATATCGCGGTTGTGAAAAAAGAAATCACGCCTCTTCTCGAAAAAATGGCGTCGCTGACAGAGCGACTGAAAATGACGGAAGAGCGAGAGCAAGCGCTGCAAGAGCGGTTAAGTTACAGTAAGAACCAACTCGAAGCGGTATTTGAAACTACGCAAGATTATCGTCGACGCTTAGATGACCAAGCTCAGCGTATGTTGCTCGACCCGCTGACTAAAGTTTATAACCGCACTGCATTTAACGATCGACTAGAGCTAGAGTATCGCCGTTGGATTCGCTCTCAGCAAAACCTTCGTGTTGTGCTATTTGATGTAGACAACTTCAAAGCGGTGAATGATAGCTATGGTTATACGGCTGGCGATAAAGCGCTGAAGATCATCGCTCGTACTATTAACAAGCGCGTATCAGAAACGGAAACAGTGGCTCGCTTTGGTGGCGAGGAGTTTATTCTACTCGTCCCGGAACAATCTGAAGAATACACACTGGATCTGATTAAGCATATCCAGCGTGATATTAGCCAATTACCCTTTAAGTTCCGTGAGCAAAATATCATGATTACCTTAGCTGCTGTATCGACGTCTTTCAAAGAGTCCGATACGCCAGAGTATGTGCTCGATCGTCTTGGCAAGATGCTTGCGGACGCTAAAAAACGTGGAACAAACCAGCTTAACTGGAGCTAAGATTCGTACAAAAAGCGAGCAAACAAACCAAATTTGGTGCAATCTACGCTTTATAACCACCCATTTTCAACGAGTTATCACATTTCTTCCCTTTTAGTCTGCTAAGCTGTAAAAACCCAAGTCACTTCAAGATGATGTATTTATAAAAGGCAAATGTATCATCTTGAGGTTGCTTGGGAGTTGATAACCATAAAACCAAATCGGCCAACTACCTTTCATCAAACCATACGTATAACACCAAAAAGGTAAGTTGGTACTTTCCCTCAAATTAATGCAACACAAGGAGGCGTTATGATTACCCATATAAGCCCCGCTGGTAGCATGGACTTGCTATCTCAACTAGAAGTAGAGCGCTTAAAGAACACAGCCTCGAGTGAACTTTATCAGCTGTACCGTAATTGCACATTAGCGGTGTTGAACTCCGGTAGCCATACCGATAACTCGAAAGAACTGCTCGATAAATACCAATCGTTTGATGTCAACGTCGTGCGTCGTGAGCGTGGTATTAAGCTTGAGCTGACTAATCCGCCAGAGCACGCTTTTGTTGACGGCGAAATAATTAAAGGTATCCAAGAGCATCTGTTCTCCGTATTGCGTGATATCGTTTACGTAAACATGCATTTGGCAGACGCCCAGCGGCTCAACCTTACTAACCCAATTCACATTACGAACCTCGTGTTCGGCATTCTTCGTAATGCCAGAGCATTAACTCCAGGTATCGCACCGAATCTTGTCGTATGTTGGGGTGGTCACTCTATCAATGGAGTGGAGTATCAGTACACACGTGAAGTGGGTAACGAACTGGGCCTGCGTGAACTTAACATCTGCACAGGTTGCGGCCCTGGTGCAATGGAAGGGCCGATGAAAGGTGCAGCAATTGGGCACGCAAAGCAACGTTATACTCAGCAACGTTATCTTGGTTTAACCGAACCCTCGATTATTGCGGCCGAGCCACCAAACCCAATAGTAAATGAGCTGGTCATCATGCCCGACATCGAAAAGCGCTTGGAAGCTTTCGTCCGTATGGCTCATGGTATCGTTATTTTCCCAGGTGGCCCGGGCACAGCGGAAGAGCTACTGTACATTCTTGGCATCATGATGCACCCGGATAACGCCGATCAGCCAATGCCTATCGTATTAACAGGACCAAAAGAGAGTGAAGAGTACTTCCGCTCTATTGATGAGTTCATTCGCGACACACTTGGTGAGGAAGGGCAAAAGCACTACGAGATCATCATTGACGACCCGGCAGAAGTCGCTCGTATTATGAAACGCTCCATGGACTCGGTACGCCTTCACCGAAAAGAGAAAGGCGATGCGTACAGCTTTAACTGGTCATTGAAAATTGAGCCAAACTTCCAACTGCCATTCGAGCCTACTCATGAGTCGATGGAACAATTGGATTTAAGCCTAGATCAAGAACCGCAAGTTTTAGCGGCCAACTTGCGTCAAGCCTTCTCTGGCATAGTGGCAGGTAACGTAAAGGCTGAAGGCATTCGAGAAATAGAACGTAGAGGGCCTTTCACCATTCATGGCGACGCAGTCCTCATGAAAAAACTCGATAAGTTGCTAAAAGACTTTGTCGAACAGCACCGAATGAAATTACCTGGCGGTTCAGACTACGAACCGTGTTATCGAATCGCTCACCCGGAAATTGGTGGTCGATAGTCAGGCTAGCATTCGTTACACTAGGGGCATTACGCCCCTTTTTTATTGCTAAGTCATTATGTCTATTCATCTTGTTATCATTGATGCCCTAAACCTGATCCGCCGAGTGCACTCAGCACAACCAGATCCAACCGACATAGCAAGAACCATAACCACAACGCAAAGAACCCTCACTCGCATTCTGTCAGAGGCCAACCCGACACACATCATCGCAGTTTTTGATCACCACGAACAAGACAGAGGTTGGCGCGCTGAAATTCTCCCTGACTATAAGCAAAACCGAAAACCAATGCCTCTGCCACTACTGCAAGGGTTAGATGCGATTCAACAAGCGTGGTGGGAGCAAGGTATTGATTCATTGCTGTCTGAAGGCGATGAAGCAGATGATTTGGTTGCTACACTCGCAACGAAAGTGGCCAGCCATGGTGAAAAAGTCACCATCGTTTCGACTGACAAAGGTTACTGCCAGCTACTTTCCCCTACCCTACAAATCCGTGATTATTTCCAACATCGTTGGTTAGATGAACCATTTATCGAAAAAGAGTTCGGCGTAAAACCAAGTCAACTAGCGGATTACTGGGGATTGACAGGGATAAGCTCTAGCCAGGTTCCGGGCGTACCTGGAATTGGCCCGAAAGCAGCGAAAGAGATTCTCACTCAGTTTGAGAGTATTGAAGCTGCCTACGCTAGTGAAGATCTCGTACCGAAATACCGTAAAAAATTGGATGAGCACATTGAGTCTGCTCGTTTATGTAAACGCGTCGCCGCTTTAAAGTGCGATATAGAACTAGGCTTTAACTTGCAAGATATTCGCTTTTTAGGGCCAAACAAAGCGGAGTAGTGTCCGATGGTAGTTTCACACCATGAAATCCGGCAGATATTAAAAAAGCGCCATTTGAAGGCGCTTTTTCTATTCTAATCACTATTCCCAAAAGACTCGGGGAATAAAGTTAGTAAGGTGAAATATTCGACAGACATTGGATATGAATCGTGATCTCTTCACGATCATGATACAAATGTTTAGCTTGTAGCTTGAACTTTACCTTATTATCAATGAGGAACTGCTTCAGATTTTCAAGGTCTTGCAGCACTTCGTCATAACGCCCTTTCATTGGCAGCTTAAGGTTAAAGATAGCCTCTTTTGCCCAACCTTTTAACAGCCACTGTCCCATCAGGTGAGCAACACGAGCTGGCTTTTCCACCATGTCACAAACAATCCATGTTACGTTCTTGCGGTCTGGTTCGAACTTAAAACCATCCACCATATGGTGTTTGATCTGGCCAGTTTCCATCAAACTGTCTGCCATCATGCCGTTATCAACGCAGTGAACGAACATTGAGCGCTTCACTAATTGGTACGTCCAACCGCCTGGACATGCACCTAAATCCACACCCCACATACCTGGTGCCAAACGCTCATCCCACTCTTCACGTGGAATAAAGACATGAAATGCTTCTTCCAGTTTAAGTGTTGAACGACTTGGGGCGTCTGCTGGGAATTTAAGGCGAGGGATACCCATGAAGAACTGTGAGTTGTTGTCAGTGTAAGAGTAACCAACGTAACAGTGGCCAGGCTCAACAAAGCAAATGTGCAGTACTGGTTTTTTCGCGTTATCTTTGTTCAGCATTAAGCCTTTGCCGCGCAACGCTTGACGCATTGGGACGGTAAACTTACGGCAGAATTTCAGTAGCTCTTTCGCTTCATTTGTATCTGGCGTTTCAATTCTCAAATCACCACAACGAGGGAATGCTTCGATGTCTGCTAGTTCATTCAAAATTGGACTAATTCGGTCATCACTTGGCAACGATTGAAACTCAGCTGCTACCGCAAACATTTGTCGAGCAAAAATTAAAGACTTAAAGTCTAAACCTCTCGCAAGTTTGTCGGCATCTCCATCTTGGTAACACTCGAAGACAACATAACCTGAGTTTCTCTTCACACGAGGGAAGCCATACACTTCCAACTGTGTCGCTTTGTCCTGAATTTCACCAGCACACTCTTTCTCAAAGCCAGAACGGCAATAGAGCATTAGTTGTTTCACTTGGAGACCTCTTTGATATTGAACGCAGCAAAAAAGAACAGACACCAACCAATCATGAACAGTAATCCTCCCACAGGAGTAATTGGCCCAAACCACTTAATGCCCGTCAGCGCCAGCGCGTAAAGACTGCCGCTAAAACAAAAGATGCCGATAATAAAGCAAATCGCCGCAATGAAAAAATATTTTTGTGCTTTTTGTCCCAAATTGAGCAGAAGCAGAATGGCACAAAACACAATCGCCAACGTGTGAATAAATTGATACAGAACTCCGGTCTCAAATACACCGAGCAAATAAGGGGCCAGTGTCGCTTTTAGCCCATGAGCAGCAAATGCTCCAAGAGCGACCGAAAGCAGCCCAGACAGACCAGAGAATGAGAGTAACCACTTACTTTTCACTGTACACCTCTTTTATAAACGCCGCTAACTGCTCTATCGCGAGTGCAATGTTACCCACTTCAGTATGACCTGAGCTCTTGCGCGGTTTGAAGCTGTGGTCACCATCAGGTAAAAAGCTCACCGTTACTTGTGACGAAAGGACGAAATCATCGAATTCCTCACGCTTACCAAAGGTGTCTCGTTCCCCTTGCAGAATCAGCGTAGGTTTCTCAATGGTTGCTAAGTGCTCGCCTTTGTATTTCTCTGGCTTTCCTGGCGGGTGAAATGGAAACCCTAAACAGGCAATGCCCGACACCAGCTCATTTTCAGCCAACAAGCTCGACATACGACCGCCCATTGACTTACCACCAATAACCACGGGAGAAGAAGTAAAGTGAGCGATCACTTCGCTGTATGCTTCGAGCAACTTTGGCGCGCGATCGGGCGGACGCTTTTTGCCATCTTCCGAACGTTTCACCATGTAAGGGAAATTAAAACGCACTACACGAATACCTTGCTCCACTAATCCTTTGGCGACCGCTGTCATGAAATCATGCTCCATCCCCGCACCTGCGCCGTGAGCAAAAATAAACAGCGGTCCGTTTTCAGGTCCCTCAGCTATCCAGTGATTCATCCAATACTTCCTCTTGTTCTTTTCTCGCGGTTGCTAACATCCAGTCTCTAAACGTTGCGATTCGGCCCATATCTGCCTGCTGTTCATGACACACCACATAGAATGCATTCTTAGATATCAACACCTCGTCGAATGGTGCAATGAGTCGTCCGGCTTCCATTTCAGGTTTGGCGAGTACGTTGTTACCGAGCGCGACCCCCTGACCGTGCGCAGCAGCCTGTAGCACCATCGTTGAGTGACTAAAAATAGGACCGTGGTTTACGTTGATCCCTTCAATGTTGTAATGACGAGCAAACTGCTTCCAGTCTTTACGCGAAGTATCGTGTAACAAAGTATGTAATTTGAGGTCACTTAAAGATTCTAATGGTTTGTTACCCAAAAGTAATGAAGGTGAACAAAGTGGGATCAAAAACTCTTGGTACAATTTATCTGCTCGCAAACCTGGCCAGTTCCCACGGCCATAGTAGATCGCCACATCAACATCATCAGTCAGTGAGCCTTCATCCATATCTACGGCTTTAATACGTACATCGATATCGGGCTCTTGAGCATTAAAATCGGCCAAACGAGGTACAAGCCATTGGATAGCAAAACTCGGCGGTAGGCTAATCGTCAATGCCCCTTTTTCGCTACGTTCCAACACCTTATCTGTCGCTTCCGCAATCGAGGTGAAAATATCTTTGATATCGAGAAAGTAACTTTGGCCTTCTTCTGTTAACAACAAAGAACGATTACGTCGACGGAAGAGCTTCAATGATAAGAACTCTTCAAGCGCTTTAATCTGGTGACTGACCGCGGCTTGAGTAACAAATAACTCTTCTGCTGCTCGTGTAAAACTGAGATGACGAGCAGCCGCTTCGAAGACTCGAAGCGAATTTAATGGAGGCAATCTGCGAGACATATGGGACCTCTAATAGGATTAGTTTTTTTAATCTGAAACATTATAAAATGTCCGTTGTCGAACAGCCAGATAAATTCTATATTTCACCCCGCAACACGGGCCTGAACGGCTTGATTTCTTTGGAAATCAATTGGCTTCGTTGTTGCGATGTTGTGTTTGCAAACTCGTATTTCGAGTTAGGTAGATTTCTACCATAATGTTTTGTCCACACTCCCTGTGACAAAACATATACTTCCTGTATTTATTTTTGACCTGTCTGTCAAATTTGTTACACCGCCTAAGTTAGGCGGTGTTTTTTTATCTATCAAAAATCTCATCCGCATATCTGGCAGCAATATCACTTTATTACTCTTCTTTCGGATTAATTATCGTTATATCAACACAAAGTGTATGGCTTTGCGATGAGCCTCAACATTATGCTAAGTAATGGTTGTCTGTAACGCGATCAAAAACAAAAAAGGCGCAAATTGATGTCTCAATTTGCGCCTTTTAACGTATTTTATCAGTCAGCTATGGACGGTAAACTTTTACGTTGCTGAAGCCTTGCTCTTGCAAGTAAAGCGCTTGCAGACGGCTCATCACACCGCGGTCACAGTAAAGTAGGTATGTCTTAGACTGGTCTAAGTCACCAAACTGTGTACCCAGCTTGTAGAAAGGGATATGTTTCACATCCACACCTTCGATTTCAAGTGGGTTATCGTCTTCCTCTTCAGGACTACGAATATCTAGCACAACCGCGTGCTCTTCTACCGCTTGAACTTGCTCTACTTCTGGTGCGGCTTGCTCAGACTCTTTCGCGATATCACGAATGTCCATCATGCGAGCTTCTTGAACCACTTGCTCAAGGATACTGAAGTCGAATTTCTCTTCTTCAGCTTCTAGCTTGCCTTTCACCGCTTTCACGGTTGGCTTCTTAGAGATAACACCACAGTATTCTGGCATTGTCTTTGCGAAATCTTCTGTGCCGATTTCACGTGCTAGATTGATGATGTCTTCTTTATCCCAGTTGATAAGTGGACGCAGAATCAGCGTGTCAGTTACGTTATCGATGTGGCGTAGATTGGTTAGCGTTTGGCTCGATACTTGACCTAGTGCTTCACCTGTTACCAATGCTTCGATCTTCATCTTCTGAGCGATCATGCCTGCTGCACGCATAAACATACGCTTCAAGATCACGCCCATTTGGCCGTCATCGACTTTCTCTAGGATTTCCGCAACCACAGGCTCGAAATCAACTGAGATAAAACGTACTTTTGCTGAAGAACCGTATTTGTTCCATAGGTAGTGAGAAACCTGCTTAACGCCGATTTCGTGTGCTGGACCACCTAAGTTAAAGAAGCAGTAATGTACTTTTGAACCACGCTTGATATGAAGATAGCTTGAAACACCAGAATCGAAACCACCCGAGATCAGGCTTAACACGTCTTCTTGCGTACCCAGAGGGAAACCACCTAGGCCTTTATGACGAGACAATACTTGGTTTAGCTTGTCGTTCGAGACTTCTACCTTGATCGTCACGTCTGGGTTTCGTAGCTTAACACTAGCGCTTTCAATCGCTTGATTTAAACCACCGCCTACATAACGCTCTAGTTCAATGGAGGTAAAGTCATGCTTGCCACGACGCTTCGCACGTACAACAAAGGTTTTATTTTCGAGTGCAGCACGGTTGAGTTCTAGCACTTGCTCGAAGATATCGTGCAAGTCTTTAAATTCAGTTTGCTTCACTTCCAGTACGTGGTGAATGCCTGGTGTATGAGTCAAAACCTCAAGAACTTCAGCGTGGAATTCGTTACTCTCAGAGGTCACTTCAATGTGATCACGACGGTTAAATACCGCGACAGACTCCGTGCGGCTCTTAATGATGTTACGAATGTTGCACTCTAAAATCTTTGTGAAGCGCTTACGCACAGATTCACTTTTTACAAAAATTTCTGGATGGGGCTTTACAATAAATTTCATAGTCTAATTCGCAGGTTAGTTTCGCAATCAACAAAGAGTGACACTCAACTTCAATACTTCATACGCAGTAAAACCGCGTTTCAGTCACAAAAAGTAGTCTGAGCTCACTTTTAAGGCGCAAGATTATACACCCAAGCGGATTGGAAAAACAAAAAAAGCGAGCAATCTGCTCGCTTTCTTATCTCTTTACTGACTTAAAACTAAAGCCTAGTTATTGAATTACCGGCACTTCTTCACTGTAGAGAGGCTCGCCTTGCATAATGCTGATTTCAACCCGTCGGTTAAGCGCGCGATTTTCATCAGAATCATTCGGTAACAAGGGTTCCGTATCCGCCATGCCTCGTACTCTTAAACGTTGATGAGAGAAGCCTCTCACTTTCTCCATCTCTTGCGCGACTGATACTGCACGCTGAGAAGAGAGATCCCAGTTAGAACGATAAAGTTCCGAGTCTAGCGGTCGATTGTCTGTATGGCCAGATACTCGCACAATGCCTGGCACGTCTTTTACTAGCTCTGCAATCTGACGAACTAAAGGACGAAACTTAGGCTGCAAGAAGGCCGAACCTTCTGGGAATGCACCTTTTTCACGCACACGTATAACAATCTGCTGACCGAGGTTTTCAACTTCAATGGCGCCTTGTTCAATCTCTCGCTCTAAGGCTTTCTTGATGCTTTCCATCAAGGTTTCCATCTCTTGCGACATCTCTTTAGATTGCTGTTGCTGCATGTCCGCTTCGGCAGATTCATTGTTTTGAGTTGACGTTTCTGGCGATTGCCCACCCGTTAACTTGCCTTCATCACGTTTTGTGCCACCAGCTCGATCAGACTCCCCTTCATGAAATTCGAGCGTCTGCTGAGTGATGTCCATGGTTTGCTGCATGATGACATCAATCGGAGTTGGTTCCGGCCGACCCGGTCGAAACTCTTGGGCAATAATGCTAGTACCTTTGGGAATGTCTTTCACTTCAAGCTGATTTTGCACACCGAAGGCAAATTTCATTGATCCTGCAATTTGTTTGAACTTCAGTACATCCATCTCAGAAAACGAGAGCAGAAGAACAAAGAAACACATCAGTAGCGACATCAAATCTGCAAATGTCCCCATCCATAACGGGAGGCCAGGTGGCGGACAATCGCATTTGTTATCTTCATCATCCATCACGACTCTCCAAGTTACTCGTCAATCTCAAGGGCACGTTTACCTTCATTGAGGTAGTTCTTCAAGTAACTATCGATCACTCGCGGGTTTTGGCCATCTTGAATCGCTAATACGCCATCCATGATCAAACGGCGATTTAGCGTTTCTTGGTCACGACGAAGAGAAAGCTTATCCGCAATAGGGAAAAACACCATATTAGACAGGATCGCGCCATACAATGTGGTCAAGAGTGCAACGGCCATTGCTGGTCCAATCGCTTTAGGGTCATCCATGTTTGAAAGCATCGCAACAAGACCAACCAAGGTGCCAATCATTCCCATCGCAGGAGCAACGTCGCCAAAGGCGCGAAATACGCCAGTACCTTGCGTATGTCGTTCATCCGTAAGCGCGATGTCTTTTTTGAGTGCCGCTCTCACAACGTCGGCATCATGGCCATCAACCAGTAGATCAATGCCTTTCTGCATGAATGTGTTGTTTATTTCCATCTCTTCAAGAGCAAGAAAACCACCTTTACGCGCCGCATCGGCCATTTCCACAATTTTTGCGATCAGGTCTTCGGGTTCATCCGCTTTAAACATGAAGGCTTTGCCAGCAATCTTTGTCGCACCAAAAAACTGTCCCATTGTGAACTTCATCAACACGACGAATATTGAGCCACCAACGACAATAAGGATCGACGTGACATCGACAAACATGCCGATGCTGCCACCAAGCACCATCGCCATAATGACGAATGCAAAACCACCAATCAAACCTAATAGGGTTGCTAAATCCACAAAGCACTCCTCACGCTATACTCAAATACTGCCATTGGGCGGATTATTACCTGTATCGACAACTCGCGCAGAATTTTTAGAAAAATCTTAGTTAATGGATCACAAATTACACTTAACAACCTCAACCAAAATATGGGGTTTCATCGCTTAGACTCGTTGAACGCTAATTTTGTGACAATTATATAAGGTTAAATTTGACCAAGTTACTAGGCTAAGGTAACTTTCGTGCATCTTACCCGAGGCTTGATTAAGGCAGAAAAAAGATGGCGGTCAAGAAACCAGAAAACATGACCTTTGAAGCAACCATTGAAGAGCTTGATAGCTTGGTTGATCAATTAGAAAATGGCGATCTTGCTCTAGATGATGCCCTGCGTAAGTTTGAACGAGGCATTGCCTTAGCTCGTGCAGGCCAAACTAAATTAAGCGACGCCGAACAGCGCGTGAGCATTCTTCTTAGTGAAGATGATGAAGCACCACTGAGTGACTTCAAACCAGATTCAGAATAACAATCAGTAGTGAGCAATGTGATGCAACAGACATTGACGTCTTTTCAACAAAGAAACAATCAGCAATTGAATTTGTGGCTCGATCAGCTTCCATATCAAGAGCAGCCATTGATTCAAGCAATGAAATACGGCCTTTTGCTAGGTGGAAAACGCGTTCGCCCTTTTCTTGTTTACATCACAGGTCAAATGCTCGGCTGTAAACCTGAAGACTTAGACACCCCCGCCGCTGCTATCGAATGTATACATGCCTACTCACTCATTCATGATGATCTGCCAGCCATGGACGATGATGAACTGCGTCGAGGTCAACCAACTTGTCATATTAAGTTTGATGAAGCAACCGCAATACTGACAGGTGATGCACTACAAACCCTTGCCTTCACTATTATTGCTGATGGTCAATTAAGCCCGGCGGCAGAAGCTCAACGCATCAACATGATCAAAGCATTAGCGCATTCTTCTGGTGCCAGCGGCATGTGTGTAGGGCAAGCCTTAGATTTAGGCGCGGAAAATCGCCAAGTTTCTCTTGAAGAACTGGAAGAGATACACCGTAAAAAAACCGGAGCTCTGATTGATTGTGCGGTAAAATTAGGTGCATTAGCTGCTGGTGAGAAAGGTATCGAGGTTCTACCTCACTTGGAGCGCTACTCAAAAGCAATTGGTTTGGCGTTTCAGGTTCAAGACGATATTCTTGATATCATCAGTGACACAGAAACACTGGGTAAGCCTCAAGGTTCCGACCAAGGTCTGAATAAGAGCACTTATCCTTCCCTGCTGGGTTTAGAGGGAGCCATAGAGAAAGCTCACACTCTGTTACAGGAAGCACTTCAAGCATTGGAAGCTATCCCATACAATACTCAGTTACTCGAAGAGTTCGCCCGATATGTCATCGAGCGCAAAAATTAACACTATAAGCGCGCATTTATATGACTCTTGATATTTCAAAGTACCCAACACTGGCGTTAGCAAATACACCGGAAGAATTACGTCTTCTTCCGAAAGAAACATTACCAAATCTGTGTGATGAACTGCGAACGTATCTGCTAAATTCAGTGAGCCAATCTAGCGGACACTTAGCGTCTGGCTTAGGCACCGTAGAGCTAACTGTCGCTCTGCATTATGTTTACAACACCCCTATCGACAAATTGATCTGGGATGTTGGTCATCAGGCTTACCCGCATAAAATCCTCACCGGACGTCGCGATAAAATGCCAACAATTCGCCAAAAGGATGGTCTACACCCTTTCCCTTGGCGTGAAGAAAGTGAATATGACACCTTATCTGTCGGCCACTCTTCAACATCGATTAGTGCAGGTCTTGGCATGGCCATCAGCGCACAAAAAGAAGGTAAAGGCCGTAAAATTGTCAGTGTGATTGGCGATGGCGCAATTACAGCAGGCATGGCATTCGAAGCCATGAACCACGCTGGCGACGTTCATCCTGATATGTTGGTGATTTTGAACGACAACGAAATGTCGATTTCAGAAAACGTCGGCGCCCTGAATAACCACCTTGCGAAGGTACTTTCTGGTAGCTTGTACACTTCTATCCGTGAAGGCGGTAAAAAAGTGCTGTCTGGTGTTCCACCTATTAAAGAGTTGGTTCGCCGTACGGAAGAGCACCTAAAAGGCATGGTAGTGCCTGGTACTCTGTTCGAAGAGTTCGGCTTTAATTACATTGGCCCGATTGATGGGCACGACGTCAATGAACTCGTCAAAACGCTGAAAAATATGCGTGAGCTCAAAGGTCCTCAGTTCCTACACATCATGACCAAGAAAGGCAAAGGTTATGAGCCTGCCGAGAAAGATCCTATCGGCTACCATGGTGTTCCTAAATTCGATCCAACGCATAATTGTCTGCCGAAGAGCAGTGGCGGTAAGCCAACTTACTCAAAGATCTTCGGTGACTTTTTATGTGACATGGCGGCCCAAGATCCTAAGCTAATGGCAATTACGCCAGCAATGCGCGAAGGATCAGGTATGGTGCGTTTCTCAAAAGAGTACCCAGACCAATACTTTGATGTGGCGATTGCTGAGCAGCACGCAGTGACACTTGCAACAGGTATGGCAATTGCGGGCGATCATCCAATCGTAGCTATCTATTCGACTTTCTTGCAACGTGGTTATGACCAACTGATCCACGACATCGCGATCATGGATTTACCAGTGATGTTTGCGATCGACCGCGCAGGTCTCGTTGGCGCAGATGGTCAAACTCACCAAGGTGCGTTCGATTTGAGCTTTATGCGCTGTATTCCGAACATGGTGATCATGGCGCCAAGCGACGAAAACGAGTGCCGACAAATGCTTTACACTGGCCATAAGCATTCTGGCCCGAGTGCGGTTCGATACCCTCGTGGTAGCGGCATGGGCGTAGAAATCGAAACTGAGTTTACGGCGTTAGAAATCGGTAAAGGGCGCATGGTTCGCCAAGGTGAAAAAGTTGCTATTCTGAACTTTGGTACTTTCTTGGGCAACGCGCTAGAAGCGGCAGAATACCTTAACGCCACTGTTGCTGATATGCGCTTTGTGAAGCCGCTCGATGAGGCATTGATTCGTCAACTAGCCGCAGATCATGACGTGCTCGTGACGTTAGAAGAAAATGTTATCGCGGGTGGTGCTGGCGCTGGTGTCGTTGAGTTCATGATGAAAGATAAAATCATTAAACCTGTGTTGAACCTAGGTTTACCAGATGAGTTTATTCATCAGGGAACACAAGATGAACTGCATGAAGAGCTTGGTCTCGATGCAAAAGGAATTGAAAAATCCATCTTGGATTATTTAGCAAAATAGAATGTAAAAAGGGATGTTCATAGCATCCCTTTTTTACGTTCAGTGTTTAGTTCATCCAGCCCGCATATTTTGCGACTAGAAACAGGGCAACACCGGCCATAGCTCCCGCCACGATATCATCAACCATAATACCCAGCCCACCGTGAACTCGCTTATCTAGCCACCCAATTGGCCAAGGTTTTACCATATCGAAAAAACGAAATAAGATGAAGCCAGTGATCAACCACTTCCATTCAGTGAGTGGAATATTCAGTGCAGGTACAATGCTCATCGTAATCCAAAAGCCTGCAAACTCATCCCATACGATTGAACCATGATCATGCACCTTCATGTCTGCAGACGTCACTTGGCATATTTGAATGCCGATCACACACGAAATCAGAACAACAATGACATACGCCGTAAATGGTAATTGTGCCAACAACAAAAAGAAAGGCACGGCCGCCAGTGTGCCCATTGTTCCAGGGATAAACGGGGATAATCCACTGCCAAAACCCGTCGCCAATAGATGCCACGGGTTCTTTAATGAAATCAGAGAAAGAGGGTTGGTCATATCCTTAAACCTATACTGCTAGTTTGGTTTCAATCGTCATGCCTGTGAGTTGCTCAATAGTAACAGGCTCTTAGCTAGAGCTTAGCTCAGATCATTTAAAGTGGTCGAAGCCACTTAAGTCCCAATCAAGTGGTTGATTGTTATCATGCAGCTCGAAGGTTCCATTTGGTCGGATTTGACCAATACATGTGACCTTACAGCCAGTATGAGATAAAGCGCTTTGTAACGAGCCTCGATTTTGCTCCGGCACGGTAAAACACAACTCGTATTCTTCGCCACTTGCTAAAGCATACTGCTGCGCGCTGATCTTATCATCTAAAAACTGGACTAATTCTGAAGAGATCGGTAGCTGAGAGACATCAATACTCACCCCAACCTGAGATCGCTGTAAAATGTGCTTAATATCAGAGATTAAACCATCTGAAATATCTATCGCCGACGAGGCTAAGCCAACAAGAGCTTGTCCAGCAAGCACACGCGGAGAACTAAGGTAATGAGCTCGCTCTAGTGCTTCCGCGCCGGCTCTGCTGCGCAGAGAGTCATCTAGAATCACATCCAAGCCAGCTTTTGCATCGCCAAGGTTTCCCGTTACATATACCCAATCCCCAGGCTTGGCTCCGGATCGCGTGAGCGCTTTGTCTTCAGGTACAAAACCTTGCACCGTGAGTGTCAGACACAATGGCCCTTTGGTGGTATCACCGCCTATTAACTGAATACCATAGTAATCAGCCAGTTCGAAAAATGCATCACAGAAAGGAGCAAGCCATTCTTCATCTGGCTCAGGCATCGTTAATGCAAAGCTCACCCACGCAGGCGTTGCGCCCATCGCCGCCAAATCACTGATGTTAGAAGCCAATGCTTTGTGTGCGACCCATGCTGGGTTCGCGTCGGCTAAGAAATGCGTTCCAGCTACCAATGTATCCGTGCTAATCGCAATCTGAACATTAGCTGGCGCTTTGACCAAAGCACAATCATCACCAGCGGCTAGATGGACATCTTTACGTTGGCTCTGACGACCGACGAAGTACTTGTCTATCAGATTAAATTCACCAGACATAATTCACTTACTTTTTGATGTAAAAGCTTTTGATACAAAAAAGGTCAGCATGTGCTGACCTTTTCATTGAAGAAATCGTTATTTCTTACGAATGTGAGGTGCTGCTTTATCAAGTACACCATTCACAAACTTGTGGCTATCTTCTGCTGCGAAAACTTTTGCAAGTTCAATCGCTTCATTGATAACAACTTTGTAAGGAACATCTTCGCGACGAGTCATCTCGTACATAGCAAGGCGAAGAAGAGCAAGTTCCATCATATCTAAATCCTGCATAGGACGAGAGATGTATGGACGAATTTTGCTATCTAGCTCAGCGTGGCTAAGTACAACACCGCTTAATAGTTCACGGAAGTAAGCTACGTCTGTCTCTGGAGCAGCAAGCGCTGGCTCAGATGCATGAAGTTCTTCTTCATCGTATTTGTCGCCAGACAAAAACTGTTCTTCAATCTTGGCAACATTCTCTTTAGTAATTTGCCATGAGTAGATCGCCTGTAGAGCGAATTGACGTGCGTTACGACGTGCGGCTGGTTTCACACTGGCCCCCATTAGGAATCAATTTCAGATAGTACATTAATCATTTCAAGTGCGCTTAGTGCAGCCTCTGCACCTTTATTACCAGCCTTGGTTCCTGCGCGTTCAATCGCTTGATCGATCGTATCAACAGTCAAAACACCAAATGCTACTGGAATGCTGAATTCCATAGACACTTGTGCTAGACCTTTGTTCATTTCACTACAAACATAGTCAAAGTGAGGCGTTCCACCGCGAATAACAGACCCTAGAGAAACAATAGCGTCGAATTTGCCAGTTTTAGCAACACGCTGAGCTACTAGAGGTAGTTCTACGGCACCTGGACAACGCACAACCGTGATGTTGTCTTCGCTTACTTGTCCGTGACGCTTTAGTGTATCGATCGCACCAGAAAGTAGGCTTTCGTTAATAAAACTGTTGAAACGAGAAATAACGATAGCAATTTTTGCATTTGGCGCTGGGAAGCCACCCTCGATCACTTTCATAAGCTTTCCTTTAACTCTATTTATAAGTGAAATATGTTCATCAAGTGAGAATCGCCGGATTCTAGCACAAATTTGTGAGCAATATCTAATGGAAATTGGAGGCAAATCACCGGTTCCTAGCCATTGACGAGTTAAGCACGTCAAAGACTAGGAACTTATTGTTCGGTTGTTACTCGCAGACGTACTCAACAACGTTCAGACCAAAACCACCTAACGCGTGGTACTTTTTGTTGGTCGATGACAGAAGACGCATATCATGTACACCGAGATCCGCAAGAATCTGTGAACCAACGCCAACACGGCGAGACGTGCCTTGTTTTTTAGCAAGCGTTGGGGCTTCACCTTTGTCTTGCGCTTCGAACATCTTCACGCGATGAATAAGTAGATCGGTCGATTCTTCATGGCCAAGAACAACCAGCACACCGCCTTCTTCACCAATGCGTGTCATTGCCTTATCTAGTGTCCAGCTGCGCTCTGCATTACGATCGCTACGTAGTAAGTCGGTAAAAACGTCTTGAAGATGAACGCGAACCAGTGGCGCTTTTTCTTTCAAATCGCCCTTGCACATTGCGTAGTGCACTTGGTTATCAATGGTGTCTTTGTACGTGACTAACGTGAACTCGCCAAACTCTGTCGGTAACTTACACTCTGCCACACGTTCAATCGTTGTCTCAGTGTTATTGCGGTACTCAATTAGGTCGGCAATAGTGCCCAATTTAATACCGTGCTTCTCTGCAAAGATCTCTAGATCTGGGCGACGGGCCATCGTGCCGTCGTCATTTAAGATCTCAACAATCACCGATGCTGGCTCTAAACCAGCAAGACGAGCCAAATCACAGCCAGCTTCAGTGTGACCTGCGCGAGTCAGTACACCGCCGTCTTGAGCTGCGAGAGGGAAGATGTGACCAGGCTGCACCAAATCCGCAGCTTTAGCGTTTGGCGCGACTGCTGCTTGAACGGTACGTGCGCGATCTGCGGCTGAAATACCAGTCGTTACCCCTTCTGCTGCCTCAATCGAAACAGTAAAGTTGGTGGTGTATTGCGCATTATTGTCTTGCACCATTGGTGGCAGACCTAGACTTTCGCAACGATCTTTGGTCATGGTTAAACAAATCAGGCCACGGCCATAGGTTGCCATAAAGTTGATGGCTTCCGGCGTAATATGCTCGGCAGCCATGATCAAGTCACCTTCATTCTCGCGGTCTTCATCATCCATTAGGATGACCATTTTGCCTGCGCGAATATCATCAATAATTTCTTGTGGCGTACTGATTGGCATAGTCTGTTATCCCGTTATTCTAAAGTTGTTATTGCGACAGCAATGAAAAATTACGTTGCAGTGAATGCTAGTTAGGTCAATAGTTTGAGCTTTGCATTAAGCAAGTCAATGAATCTCGCGGTGTTCTGTGAGTCTGCTCTTTATCGCATGCCTCACGCAGCCACTCCCAAGACTTATGCAAAACCGTTTTGCTGTAAAAAGTCCATCGTGATACGAGACTCGGCCTTATCTTCTTGTTGTCCTTGCAGTAAACGCTCCATATAACGCGCAAGTACATCAACTTCTAAGTTGACTTTGCGCCCCACTTGAAACTGGTCAATCGTAGTTTCTTCACTCGTATGAGGAACGATCGTCAGCTTAAAAGCATTTTTACGTAAGTCGTTGACGGTTAGGCTAATACCATCAACAGTAATCGAGCCTTTCTCTGCAACGTACTTGCTAATTTCCGCAGGCATTGCAACCCAAAACTCTATCGCACGGCCAACTGAATTGCGTTCGACAATTTCACCAACCCCATCGACATGGCCAGAAACGATATGTCCACCCAATCGCGTTGTTGGCAACATGGCTTTTTCTAGATTCACCTTATCGCCTACTTGGTATTCAGCAAACCCAGTTTTCTTCAAGGTTTCTAATGACAGATCAGCACTGTAATAGTGGCTTCCGAAGTCAACTACCGTTAAGCAAACACCATTGGTCGCAATGCTATCGCCTAACTTAACGTCTGACATATCAAGCGTACCCGTTTCAACCGTGACGGTGATGTCTTCGCCCTTCGGCGTAATCGCAGCTAACTTGCCAACTGCTTCTACTATTCCTGTAAACATACTATTTCTTATCTAATTTCATTACGTTTTATGGTGGCGGTGATGCGAATGTCTACCCCAACCATACGAACGTCTGTAATGTTTAAATCTATGACGTCAGCCATAGCGCTTAACCCTAAAGCACCGATAAGCCCCCGACCATCGCTGCCCATGAGTTTTGGCGCAAGGTAAACAATGAGCTCATCTACAAGATTAGCCTTTATCATCGCACTCGCTAGCGTAGCTCCAGCTTCAACCCATAAGTGATTGATGTGGTGCTCATCCGAGATACGTTTTAATGTCGTTGATAAGTCAATTTGGTCAGCGCTGTCCAATAGAGGGATACAGTCTCCATCAGAGCGAACAATAACTCGCTCTCCATCGGTATGGAACAGCTTGAGCGCATCAGTTAAATGGTTCTGACGATCTAAGATTACACGTACTGGTTGACGAAGCTCTTCTTGTAAATACTGCGCTTGAACACTATCAGGTAAGTCATCCCAGCGCACGTTGAGTGATGCATTATCATCAATCACCGTTTTGCTAGTAGAAAGAATGCCACCACTTATCGCTCGATAACGCTGCACATCTTGGCGGGCCGCTGGGGAGGTGATCCATTGGCTCTGACCATTACTGAGTGCGCTTTGCCCATCCAAACTGGCTGCCATTTTTAATTGAACAAACGGCATGCCTGTACGCATGTACTTTATAAAACCAGGGTTAAGGGCAAGGGCATCTTGCTCTAACAAGCCGATTTGTACTTCAATTCCGGCATCACGTAACATCTGGATGCCGCGACCTGCAACTTTCGGGTTTGGGTCTACCATGGCGCAAACCACACGTGCCACTTTGGCTTTAATCAGCCCTTCGGCACATGGCGGTGTACGGCCGTAATGAGAGCAAGGTTCTAGCGTCACATAAGCGGTTGCACCAACTGCTTTTTCACCCGCCATGCGCATCGCGTGCACTTCGGCATGCGGCTCACCAGCACGATGGTGATAGCCTTCACCGACAATTTCTTCATCACGAACGATGACACACCCTACATTTGGATTAGGGGCGGTGGTATAAATGCCACGTTCCGCTAACTTAATAGCTCGTGACATCATGGCGAAATCTAAATCAGAAAACGCTCTTTCAGGAGTGTGTTGAGTCATGAGCTACTCAGTCTTCTAGGCGGGCAATCTCTTCGCCAAACTCGCGAATATCTTCAAAGCTGCGGTAAACGGAAGCGAAACGAATGTAAGCCACCTTATCGAGCTCTTTGAGCTGGTCCATGACTAAATTACCAATCATTTCACTCGGAACCTCTCGCTCACCCGTCGCACGCAGTTGTGATTTGATCATACTGATCGCTAACTCTATAGAATCGGCACTCACTGGGCGTTTCTCTAAAGCTCGTTGAATACCGCCAACCATTTTATCTTCATCAAATGGTTCACGGTTGCCATTCGATTTGATCACTTTAGGCATCACTAACTCTGCGCTTTCAAACGTAGTGAAACGCTCGCTACACGCCAAGCACTGACGGCGACGTCGAACTTGATGGCCATCAGCCACTAAGCGGGAATCAATAACTTTGGTATCGTTCTCGGAACAAAAAGGACAATGCATATCACCTCCATATCTATACCAAAATAACCTCATGAGCAATCACGGATAACCACGCGTTCATGGTTATACGGACTCTATTAAAGCTATTTGGGTATAACGCTTTCAAACCGAAATAAAAGCTCATGTAGTGTAGCGGAATTGGTATGTTAGACAAAACAAAAAGGGGCGCAAAGGCCCCTTTTTCACTCAAGATCTCGTCGAATGTGTTAACTGC
The DNA here is from genome assembly GCF_033340195.1 of Vibrio sp. 1457. Classification (NCBI taxonomy): domain Bacteria; kingdom Pseudomonadati; phylum Pseudomonadota; class Gammaproteobacteria; order Vibrionales; family Vibrionaceae; genus Vibrio; species Vibrio sp. 1457. The sequence continues at coordinate 44,202 of NZ_JAWOWA010000020.1, read as the reverse complement.
GTGCTAAGTAGTTCGCTTTACCAACCCACTTGTAGCTAGTTAGCTCTTCTAAGCCCATCGGACCGCGTGCATGTAGCTTTTGCGTAGATACTGCGACTTCTGCGCCAAGGCCAAATTGCGCACCGTCTGTAAAGCGCGTTGAAGCATTCACATAAACCGCCGCCGAACCGACAGAATTGATGAACAGTTCTGAGTTTTCCAAACTATTGGTCATGATCGCATCTGAGTGGCTCGCGTTATGGACACGCATATGAACAATGGCATCTTTCACATCAGACACAACTTTTACACCAAGAGTGTAGCTCAACCATTCCGTATCAAAGTCACCTTCAACAGCATCGCGAATTTGTGTTGCTTGAGCCATCAGTGCTTTTGCCTTAGGCTCTGTCACGAAGGTCACTTTATCGTTCATGCGCTCTACGATCATTGGTAGGAATTGCGCTGCAATTTTTTCATGCACGAGCAGCGTATCTAATGAGTTACACGCAGATGGACGTTGAACTTTAGAGTTCTCAACCACATTCAGGGATTTCTCTAGATCAGCGGATTCGTCGACAAAGATATGGCTGATACCAAAGCCACCAATAATCACCGGAATCGTGCTGTTTTCTTTACACATTTTGTGTAGGCCAGCACCACCGCGTGGAATGATCATGTCGACGTAATCGTCCAACTTAAGCAATTGAGAAACAAGCTCACGATCTGGTTTTTCAATGTACTGCACAGAAGCGGCTGGAAGGTTCGCCTTTGCGAGCGCAGACTGAATAACCTTCACTAATTCCATATTCGAGAAAAAGGTCTCTTTGCCACCACGTAAAATGCTTGCGTTGCCGGTTTTCAAGCACAACGCTGCAATATCAATGGTTACGTTTGGACGCGCTTCATAAATTACGCCCACGACACCAAGCGGCACACGACGACGAGACAGTGACATCCCATTTTCCAGTACCTTACTGTCTATTTCGCTGCCTACAGGATCGTTCAAGCTAATGACGTTGCGAACATCATTCGCAATTGCAGTCAGTCGTTCTTCATTAAGCAAAAGGCGATCGAGCAGCGCATCGGTTAAACCCGCTTCACGGCCAAGTTCGATGTCTTTAGCGTTTGCCGCCAAAATAGCAGCAGAGTTTGCTTCTAGCTCATCAGCAATGATGGCTAATGCTTGGTTCTTTTGCGCAGTTGACGCTGTCGCTAATTCGAAAGCTGCATCTTTAGCAGCTTTACCCATATTCGTTAAATCCACTTTGCTTCCCTCTAATTCTATTCCTGAATGACGACCAAATCATCGCGGTGAATCACCTCAGAGCCATAATCATGCCCCAAAATAGAGATGATATCTTTACTGTGTTTACCAGTAATTTTAGTTAGGTCATCACTTGAGTAGGCGCTGATGCCACGAGCCACCAACTTACCGTGAGCGTTTGTTACACGCGCCACTTCGCCTCGTGCGAAGTCACCACTAACTTTGATGACCCCTTTAGCAAGTAGGCTACTGCCCTTGCCGACCACAGCATTGACTGCACCATCATCAATAACGATGTCGCCCGATGCCGCAGGTCCCGCTAGAATCCAGCGTTTACGGTTCTCTAAGGCTTCAGCGCAAGGTAGGAAGCGCGTGCCCTGAGGTTCAGCACTTAAAGAGTCAAAGATAACATTCGGCGCACTACCAGCAGCAATAATAACCTCGATACCTGCGCGGCGAGCGATGTCTGCGGCTTGCAGCTTCGTTGCCATACCACCAGTACCCAATGTTGTACCGCTTCCACCTGCGATTTTACGCAGCGTATCGTCGATGGTTTTTACTTCCTTGATAAGCTCTGCGTTCGGATCTTTGCGAGGGTCAGCAGTAAACAGACCTTTTTGGTCCGTTAAAAGCAAGAGCTTATCTGCACCACATAAAATGCCTACCAAAGCGGAAAGGTTGTCGTTATCGCCAACTTTAATCTCGCTAGTCGCAACGGCATCATTTTCGTTTACGATAGGAACAATATCGTTCGCAACGAGCGCATTAATAGTGTCACGCGCGTTAAGGAATCGCTCACGATCTTCTAAATCGGCACGGGTTAGTAGCATTTGGCCAATCTTGATACCATAAATACCAAACAAAGACTCCCATGTTTGAATCAAGCGACTCTGCCCCACCGCGGCAAGTAACTGCTTACTCGCCATCTCGTTGGGCAATGCGGGGTAACCAAGATGCTCACGGCCTGCTGCAATCGCACCAGACGAAACCATTACGATTGAATGGCCTTGTTTTTTAAGCTCAGCACACTGGCGTGCTAACTCAACCATGTGTGCACGGTCGAGTGCCAGAGTGCCGCCTGTCAGCACACTTGTACCCAGTTTCACAACGACAGTTTGTGGTTGTGAAACAACTGCATTTTGTTGATTCGTTGTCATGATGTCTTCTGAAGTGAAAAACAAATAAAGAGAGGATGTTTTAACAATCAAATAGGGAATTAACAAGAGAAAAGGTGCGTTTTCGCACCTTTTTGTTTGGTATTAAATGAAAACAACCAAATTAAGCGAAATCGAAAGACTCCGTGTGATATTCGACTTCTAATTTGAAGTGTTCTTCTAAAGTATCAACCAGCTTTTGATGGAATGTGCTCTGCGTGAGATACACTTCCTCTACCACTTTTTTGGGAAGGGCTTCAGATACCCATTGCCCTTCTTTGTTGTACTTGCCAATATGATATTTAGCAGTAAAGCCTCCCTCGATGGATTCCAAATCCATCCACCAGCCCCAAAATTCACGCTTCTCAGGCGATTTTTTGTCGTCTACACATACAGATAAACAATCAAAATAATAGCGCCCTTCTTGCGATTGTGGTTCGCGCAGGTAAGGCCCTATCGCCTTCAACTTTGACATCAAGCGAAAGTGAGTCGGGCCCTGAGTCGTCTCTGACATATGAATCTCCGTTTTCATAGTTAAAAGTAAACACCCAAGAATGATTATTATTTTTAATTATCATGAGCTTATTTTTTGCTCAGATATATCACTCTTAACTAATTTAGGAGAATTGTCACCCTAATAATTCATCTTCTAGCCACTTTATGGCTAAATCGAGGGATTGCTCATATCCTTTTGTAATTGTTTTGGAACTGATTTTTTTCGCTCTACCATACTGGCTAAATAGAGCAACAAGTTGATTATCACTGTGTGGCGACACTGGATCGCCTTCAAGACTCAAAGCCAAAATAGGCACTTTGGTTTTTCGACTGCTCAGGAAGCCCTGAACCTTCAATGACCACGCCATCATCTGACCAGCCATGCTATTAATATCAACCGCATTTTTCCCCAAACGGGAAGCCAAAAGATCTAAATACATCTTCGGCATTTTTTGTAACTTCTGAGGGGAAGTAAAAATATCATGTACGGGCGCGCCTAGAGCGACACAAGCTTTGATCTTTTCCTGCTCGACAAAAGAGAGTCTGATCATGGCATTACCACCAAAACGAAACCCAACTAACCCCACTTTGTGATGATCAACCCAAGGTAGCGAGTAAAGCTCATTCAATACCGCTTGATGTAGGCAACTTGAATTCTCGGTCAAGGGCCAATGAGAGCTATGCCCTACCGAAGGCATGTCTACGGTTAACATCGCAATATCTCGCGGTGCAAGACGATTACGGAACAAACGCCACATGTCGGTTTGTAGAGTATCCAAACCAGCGCTCACCATGACCACAGGCAACTGTTTATCCGTTCTTGGTAAATGGAGGTTCGCGATGATTTTGCGATTTTGGTAAGGCACTTCAATTTGCTTGATGGTGTACTTAGTTTTTTCTGCGCCGTCAGAATACGCTTTGTTTGCCAGTACTTGAGCCTGCGATGCCAAGTTATCATTTTTTAAATGTGGGTAGCCTGCAATACTAAAACACAAAGAAGCAGTGAAGAGTTCATCCGCTGCCTCTTCTCCTTGCATTTCATTTGCTCGCTTCTGATGATCCATACCAAGCTTGATCCACTCAAATGTCCAGTTACCACTGTGATAACCCATTACAGTGTCTAACCAATCATCATTGGTTCGCGAGTGAGATGATGAAGCAATTTTGGACAGTACGCCTTCCATTTCGATCGGAGACAATCCTTGCCAAGCCCATTGCAAGCGACGCAAATGACGATACCAAGCACGATCACCCTGCGCTTCTCGTTCATCAAGTATTTTTTTACTGGTCGGCATGTACTGGGTAAGCGCGGAGGTTTCTTTTGCTTGCTTATGTTTCACGAACAAAGTTTCGGAAAGATTTTTACTGACGTCTTCAGACATAGGAAGAACCCTAGGCTATTAGCATGATTTAATATCATAATAAAAAAAATGCCCCTATAAAGGGGCATTTCTCAATATTCTTTAACCGCGCTTATTTTTGCTTGCGGTTTACTGGCTCAGCATACTGGATTGACATATCCCAAGGCTGCTCGATCCAAGTGTCTTGAGCAATATCTACAACGTAATCATCCAGCAGCTCTTTGCCTGATGGTTTCGCACACACAGCGATCATTTTCGCTTTTGGATACATCTCACGTAGTTTGCGCGCTGTATCACCACTGTCTACTAGGTCTTCAACGATTAGGTAACCTTCGCCATCACCTTCAGGTGCTTTTAGTACCGTCATATCGCGCTGATGATCATGGTCGTAGCTTGAAATACAGATTGTATCAACGTAACGAATACCCAGTTCACGAGCTAAAATAGCGCCAGGAACCAAACCGCCGCGGCTTACCGCCCAAATTCCTTTCCATTGCTCAGCTGGCATTTGTTTCTCAGCCAGTTCACGGCAGTAAGTCTGCATTGCATCCCAAGTGATAATGAATTTTTTACTCATTGTAATAACCTAATAATTTGAAAATATGCATCCTCAAAATCTAGCGAAGTCACTCAAAAGCGGAATGCTCACTAACTTCTCCAAAATGTTTGGAGACGAGGATTTCAAGCTGCGCAAACGATTATTCTACCGAAACACACCGCTAATACCAACGGTGATATCAAAATTCTCTGCCTATTCCGCAGAAAAACCGTCTTCTGTGAACAACGTAAAAAAGAAAAAGCCAGCGTGAATAAATCCACACTGGCTTTTTGCTCGAGAAATTAACCGACGAGGTATTTAACGATGAAGATGGCTGACATCACCCATACACTCATCGACACTTCACGGCCCTTACCGCTGAATAACTTGATCGCCGCGTATGCGATAAAGCCTAACGTGATACCTTCTGCAATCGAGAATGTTAGCGGCATAACTAAACAAGTCACAACAACTGGGGACGCTTCAGTTAGGTCACGCCAATCAATGCTTACTAGCCCAGACAGCATCAAGATCGCCACATAGAATAGCGCACCTGACGTTGCATAAGCAGGGATCATACCCGCAAGTGGTGAGAACAATAGAGCAAGTAGGAAGAGTACACCAACAACCACGGCTGTTAGACCAGTACGCCCACCCGCAGCCACACCAGAAACGCTTTCAATATAAGATGTCGTGTTAGAGGTACCAAGTAATGCACCTACTGACGTTGCTGTTGAGTCTGCAAGTAACGCTTTGTTTAAACGAGGGATGTTGCCATTCTCATCAGTTAGACCTGCTTTTTGAGAAACGCCAACGAGCGTACCTGCGGTGTCAAATAAATCGACAAATAGGAAAGCAAATACGACGGAAATCATGCCTACTTCAAACAAACCAGAGAAATCCAGTTGCATGAAAGTTGGCGCAATGCTTGGTGGCGTTGACATAATACCGCCCCACTGCACATCACCAAATAGAAGACCAAGCGCTGTAACGCCAAGAATGGCGATCATCACCGCACCTTTCACACCACGATGAACCAGTGCAATCGTAAGAAAGAAGCCAATCGCGGCCAATACAGATGGCAATGATGTGATCTCTCCCATAGAAACTAATGTCGCAGGGTTATCAACGACGATACCTGCATTTTTTAATGCGATAAACGCTAAGAAAAGACCAATACCAGCTGAAATACCTGTTCGTAGAGAATGCGGGATCGAGTTAATAATCCACTCACGGATCTTAAATACGCTTAAAAGAATGAACAGAAGGCCAGAAACAAATACAGCCGCTAACGCAACTTGCCACGTATAACCCATTCCCAATACAACAGAGTAAGTAAAAAATGCGTTCAGGCCCATTCCTGGTGCCTGTGCGATTGGGTAATTCGCAACAAATCCCATAATAAAACAGCCGATTGCGGCAGCAAGACAAGTCGCGACAAAAATGGCACCACGGTCCATACCGGTATCCGACAGGATCGCTGGGTTTACAAAAATAATGTAAGCCATAGTTAGGAAGGTCGTAACACCTGCAATGATCTCAGTACGCACATTTGTGCCATTTTCACTGAGTTTAAAAAGCCTCTCGAGCATGATCGAATCCTGTAAAGGTAAAAAAGTAAACGGTTGCGTAATCGATTGGCGGGAATTATAAAGTTATCAAATAGCAAATTCTAGATAGAATCTTCACTCTAATGCGTTTTTTTTCTTTGGATATGAAACACATTCTCTAACCTATCAAAGTAGGCAAAGGAATATATTCTTACAAAACAATAGGTAACCTAGATAACACAGTTCCCTAAAAGAGAATAAAAACTGAGCAATGTACTAAACTTTCAGATGAAAAAGGCCCATTTTTAACATGGTATCTAACAGATTTGGTGGAAAAGTCGATAAAACCGAAGAATGGGGAATAGAAGAAGGCTTTGATGACAATAAGTGAGTCAGGAAGAGCAAATAGAGATAAAAAAACGCCACCCAATTTGGGTGGCGGTGAATCATGTCAGCACTATCACTGAAAAAAAATTCCAATTTATAGGGGTGAACAAACTGTTCGAGTCACATGCGTTGACTTCACTTAGTAGCCAAAGCTTGTTGGGTATACAAAGTTACCGGTGTAAACAGACTTGCTATTCCAGAACATTGTACTTGGTAAACCTTTCATAACTATCACCTTTTAAATCAATTAAACATTCGTTGATTTCTCGGTTCCTTGGAGGCGATAAAACGGACTCATCCTTTGAGCATTTCATTCTTCTCTCAGAAGCTGGTTACAAATATACCACCAAGAAATTTAATTACAAGCATTTTAGTGACTGGAATCACAAAAAATGCACAAATTGACCTTTATCAAAGTTTACGTGTAATTAAATTACAATTTTATGAATTAAAAAATAAAGCCACTTTCAGAATGTATGATAGAGAACACATAGTGCTTGTTATTGTATTCACAAACTGTGACAGTTCTGAGAGAAATCCTTGTGATCGCGACTACTCGTACTCCTTATCTGGTGGTATGCTAACGGCAATTTGAAGGCCAAATCGTCTAGCATTTAATGCTACCTTGACAATATTTTTACGGTATATATTTGGCAAAGCACATCAAAAGGAGTCCTCCGTGTCTGAGTTCCATTCTGAGATCAGTACCTTATCACCTGCTCCACTTTGGCAGTTTTTCGATAAGATTTGTTCTATCCCTCATCCATCGAAACATGAAGAAGCATTAGCACAGTACATTATCAACTGGGCAACAGAGCAAGGCTTTGACGTTCGCCGTGATCCAACCGGTAACGTGTTCATCAAAAAGCCCGCGACACCAGGAATGGAAAATAAGAAGGCTGTTGTACTTCAAGCACACATCGACATGGTGCCGCAGAAAAACGAAGACACTGAACACGACTTCACCAAAGATCCAATCCAGCCTTACATCGATGGCGAATGGGTAACTGCGAAAGGCACGACGCTTGGTGCAGATAACGGTATTGGTATGGCTTCTTGCCTTGCTGTATTGGCATCTAAAGATATTAAGCACGGTCCACTCGAAGTTCTGCTGACGATTGATGAAGAAGCAGGCATGACTGGCGCATTTGGCCTTGAAGCTGGTTGGTTAGAGGGTGAGATTCTTCTAAATACAGACTCTGAGCAAGAAGGCGAAGTCTACATGGGTTGTGCAGGTGGCGTTGATGGCACCATGACTTTCGATATTTCTCGAGAATCAACGCCTGCAGGTTTTGTAACACGCCAACTGACGCTGAAAGGCCTAAAAGGTGGTCACTCAGGTTGTGACATTCACACAGGTCGCGGTAATGCCAACAAATTACTTGGTCGTTTCCTTGCCGGTCATGCTCAAGAGCTTGATTTACGTTTAGTCGAATTCCGTGGTGGTAGCTTACGTAATGCAATCCCTCGCGAAGCGTTTGTTACTGTCGCGCTTCCTGTCGAAAACCAAGACAAACTTGCTGAGCTGTTCAACCACTACACTGAGCTGCTTAAAACTGAATTGGGTAAAATCGAAACAGGTATCGTAACCTTTAATGAAGCGATCACGACTGACGCGCAAGTATTTTCAATCGCCGATCAGCAACGATTCATTGCGGCACTTAACGCTTGTCCAAACGGCGTAATCCGTATGAGTGATGAGGTGGAAGGCGTTGTTGAAACTTCTCTAAACGTTGGTGTGATCAGCACAGAAGAAAATAAAGTCACCGTGCTTTGCTTGATTCGTTCTCTCATTGACTCTGGCCGTAGCCAAGTGGAAAGCATGCTGCGCTCGATTACTGAGCTAGCAGGCGCACAAATTCAGTTCTCAGGCGCTTACCCTGGCTGGAAGCCAGATGCAGATTCCGAGATCATGGCAATTTTCCGTGATATGTATGAAGGCATTTACGGTCATAAGCCGAACATCATGGTCATCCATGCTGGTCTTGAGTGTGGCCTATTTAAAGAACCATACCCACACATGGATATGGTTTCTTTCGGTCCAACAATAAAATTCCCTCACTCTCCAGATGAGAAAGTGAAGATTGATACTGTTCAGTTGTACTGGGATCAGATGGTCGCGCTTTTAGAAGCGATTCCAGAGAAAGCATAATTCAATCACGAAAAATGACAAAGGGTGCCATACGGCACCCTTTTTTTGGTTTAGTTGAACCCAACTACACACGGTTTTGCGCGTAAGCGGCTAATTCATCCATTGAGGTTTGTGCAGCAACTTCACCATCAATGTAGTAAGTAACAAACTCACCATCGCGTACACCCATGAGTGTCGCCTTTTCACCGTTACTGTAAGTAATATCCATTTGAACAGTGTTCTCATCGATTTGCTGCATTCGCCCCTGCTCAATGACACGGTTATCCGCTAATGGTGCGATTGGTGCCGTCGTTAACGACTTATCTAACTGGTGATTGACATCAATGTAAGTATCTACCTTTGTATCGAAGATATGTGGCTTACCATTTAACGGGTTCTTACCCGTCCAAAATTCTAGAGAGTTAAACACGATATAATCCGCTGCGATCGCGACACCATAAACAGGCGCTAAAAGCATATTTAGACCACCTCGAGCGTAACGGTTGTCAACAGCTTTCAAGTTAAACCCCATAACATAACCTGTCACGGCATTACTACCTACGCAACCTGAAAGTGAAACTGCTACCGCAGTCAATGCACCAATTTTAGCAATTGCCTTTTTCATCAAAACCTCTAGTTAGAAAGTGTGAAACCTCAAATTCGGCGCGGATATTATCGGATAAAAAGTAGGGTTAAAAGTCCGTTTTTTTGTCCTCCATGAACAGTATTATTTTTAATACAGTCACATTTTTTAAGGCTATTATTGCGCACTCTTCTCTATGTCTTGTTATGTATTAAACTGATAGAAAAGATCATATTGAAAACAAAAACTTCACACATACCAAAATTTCACGCATGACGATTAAAGTAATTTGTCGTGTCCTTAATGAGAATGATTAGTGCGATTTTGCAGCAATTGTTACATTGCTGATGACGCATTTGACAGAGATGGTTTATGGCCAGAAGTAAAAAAAGCAAAGTGTTTGAGCTCTTAGGACATCAAATACAACCAGGACAACGATTAGAGATCGAATTTGAAGCAGCGAAGCTATATACACATTCGCCTTTATCTATTCCTGTGGAAATCATCCATGGGAAACAAGAAGGACCAGTGTTAATGGTGAATGCTGCTATCCATGGTGATGAGCTTAATGGCGTAGAAATCGTTCGTCAGATCATTAACCAACTGGATCCACAAAAACTGAAAGGCACTGTCATTGCAGTACCTATCGTTAACGTTTTTGGTTTCATCCATAAATCTCGTTACTTGCCCGACCGACGAGATCTCAACCGTTGCTTTCCTGGCAGTGAAAAAGGCGCACTTGCATCTCGTATGGCACACGGGTTCTTTAACAACATTGCCAAGCGTTGTGACTACATTTTGGATCTACACACAGGAGCCATTCACCGCACGAACTTGCCACAGATTCGCGCAAACTTAAGCAACCCAGAAACTCTACGTATTGCTCAAGCATTTGCGACGCCAGTGATTGTTGATTCAGCATTGCGTGATGGCTCTTTACGCAGTGAAGCAGAAAAATGCGATATTCCAGTGCTCACCTACGAAGCTGGCGAAGCATTGCGTTTTGATCCACTTTCGATAAGCGCTGGTGTACTCGGGGTTCGGCGCGTAATGCAAGCCATTGGTATGTTGCGTGCGAGCAGGAAAAAGCTGCCTGAGCCTATCATAGCGAAGTCCACCAGCTGGGTTCGCGCGTCAGGTAACGGCATTTTGCGTACTGTCGTTAATCTGGGAGACAAAGTAGAACAGGGGGAAACGCTCGCTTATATTAGCTCTCCTCTTGGTCATGATGAGATAGAACTAAAAGCCCCGAAGCGTGGTTTGGTTATCGGTCAACAAACATTACCATTGGTGAACGAAGGCGATGCAATTTTCCACCTTGCCTATTTTAACCAAGGTGATAATGCTTTAGAGCAAGCAGTCGAAAGCTATATTGAAGGCCTCACTGAATTCGATGCCGAGCCGCTGACAACCGGACAGATACCGTTAGAAACTCAGTAATTCCTATCAAATAGGCGCCTGATTAGCTCAAAAGGAGCAACAGTGCTCGCACTATCTTGTTTAAAGCCAATAAGCTCAGCGTCCATGATGCTGGGCTTTTTGTTTTATGTACGCTAACGATACTTATCGTAGTTTCCACGAATGGATAAAAAACTTTACAATCCGTCGCAAAAACACATTTGATAATTAATCTCATTATCATTTATTAATCGTAATAATGTTCTTATAATCCCAGCTTCATAAAAACACTATAAATCATCAATATGAAACGATTAAAAAGTCATCCATTCAAAGTAAATCTCATTTCACTGGCTTTGCTCTTCCCTCTTTATTCATATGCCGAGACAGCGCCAAATGAAGAGCTTGAAGTCATAGGCGTTCGTTATGCCAAACCTATTACCATTGCTGAGCCTGCGCAAACCACCATTAATTGGTCAGAGATTGAAGAGCAACAGTACTCTAATTTTGCCTCAATGATCGATGCCGTTCCCGGTGCATCAATAGATGGTGGCGGTCGTTCTGGTGGCGAACGTATTAACATTCGTGGTTTTGATGATCCAAGCGATATCGCCGTCTTTGTCGATGGCGCTCCAATTGGCTTTCAACAATACCGCTACGGTACCTTCTTTTTTGATCCGTTCTTAATTGGCGAAGCAGAAATTATCAAGGGCGCGCACGACTATCGAGCACTCAACGGGAAGTTTGGTGGCTCCATTCGCATTAAAACCAAAAGTGTCGATGATCTCCTGTACGGCGAAAGAAACTTTGGTGCTCGCATCTCAAGTGCATACAACACCAACGGCGATGAGAACGCCTACACGCTAACACTCTATGGTAAAAACGATACTGGTTTTTATTTTCTAGCGAATGGCTCGGTAAAAGATTCTGATGACATTAAAGTCGGAGGTGGTGAAACGCTAGATTACTCAGGTTATGAGCAAGAAAACATGCTCGTAAAGGTCGGTTATGAAAATAACGATCACGAGTTTGAAATTAGCCATACTCGCTACAAAGATGAAGGTCGTAAACCTTGGGCTAACCGTCGCGGAAAAATGCCTAACATCACCGAATACAATATCAAGAAATACGGCTCATTAGAAAAAGCCCAATACGCTTACACCGTCGATAACAAATACACGGACAACACCACAACCATCTCTTACCACTACATGCCGACTAACCCGTATATTGATTTCAATATCAAAATGGCACGTTCCGAAAACGATCGTCATTGGGTTCGCCCTGACGTAGCATTCGAGAAAATGTTCGTTTCTGTTGGCAGTTACGGTCATGAGTCATGGCTGAGTTACGAGCGTGACTACGTTGATGTGTTTAACCAAGCACAATTCGGAGACCACACTCTAGTCACTGGGCTTCAATATCAAAAAACCGATAGAGACTCGTTAGTATTCAACGCATCATACGACAGTAATGAAGCGAAAAACTACGGTTGGTACACCCCTTACTACGAACCATCTGGCACGCAGTCAATTTATGCCGCTTACATTGCTGATCACTATCAAGCAACAGACCGCCTAACAATCACACCTTCTCTGCGTTACGAATACATCAAGAGTGAAGGAAAAGGGAACGCAGCGCCGGATTATAATGATCCAGCTGCCGGACATGACTATGGTGAAACGACGCATAAAGGCTTTAGCCCACGTTTGGATATCGACTTTGATGCGAGCAATAATACGCGTTTAAACGCCTCCTACGCCTACGCTCTAAAAGCACCAACCGTTGATAACATCTACTCAGTGCAATATGCGCGCGCTACCGCTACGGCTACTGCTTTGAATCTGGACGTGTCTCGTATCCATGCTTATCAAGCAAGCGTTATCAACTTAACGGAAGGGCTGGTGAACTCTCGCGATAACCTCGCAACAGAGTTAACTATGTTCTATAACGATGTTAGCGACACAGTTGATATACGAACGGGCGAAAACCTCGACAAAAATACTACTGAGTTACAAAGCTGGAATACAAACCTAGATGGCTTTAAAAACTATGGCTTTGAGCTAATTTCACAATACCGGATTGAAGATTTCTACAGTAATTTCTCAGCAAGTTACATTCGCGGCAAAAACAAAGGTAGCCTATCTGACTCTACAGGTTCAGATGATGATCATCCTGATGTACCGCCATTAAACATTAATCTGGGTTTAGGTTACGAATGGATTCCTGGTTTACGTACGGGCTGGGAAGTCCGTTGGTATGATGCGCAAACCAAAACCAAGGCAAGCGGTAACAATTTAAAAGTGAAATCGCCAAGTGAGCAATACACGCTACAAAACGCTTACGTGGTTTGGGAAATACAACAAGTCGAAGGCTTGAGCATTGGCGCGGTTGTGAAAAACTTAACCGATCGTTACTACGAAGCATACCTATCTAATGGCGTGCCTTCGCCTGGTCGCGAAGTCAAACTGCACCTCACTTATCAATACTAACCATACCTAAAAGATGCAGGGCAGACATTAACTGCCCTGTTATATCGTATCCAATGGCCATAATTGCACGCTGTTTTATTTATCAGTATTATCATTTCCTTTTGCTTGCATACACATTATGAACAATCTAAAAACACGGCTTCTTCTGATTTGCTTCTTCCCTGTAGGTAGCCTAGCGCAAGCTTCTGAGAACATTGCAGACTACTTACAAGAACAAAGCAAGCACCAAGTTTCAGAAGATTTTTACGCACAGCCAGCAGCAAATAACCTGAATCTAGATGCAAAAACTAACTCTTTAACTTGGCACGAAGATGGTAAGCCGGATCACTGTCGTTACGCCAAGCAGCCCAAAGACGTCGCAACACATTTCGACTACGGTGAAGCAAACGATCTATCTGACGGCTTACAACACTTTGATTTACCAGAGAGACATTCTGCAAAGGTCAAATCGACACATCGCACTTATGCTAATAACCCTCACCTTCTTCCTGGCAATAAACAATTTGCCGCCCCTGAAGACGGCACGTTTAGCCTGTCCGTATCGTCGGATTGTTTTTAGCCGATATAAATAAAAAATGCCCTGAGACAAAACTCAGGGCATTTTCACTATTTGTTTGATGGGTAACGTCACCATCTCACCGATTTAAACTTATTCTTCGTCAGTGTCTACTTCGGTTTCACGTGCTTTGCGGGCTTCTTCTTTACGAACTTTTGCCGCTAGTTGTTCTGCTTCACGCTCTTGACGTTGCGCTGCTTTACGCTCGTTACGAACCACTTGGTTTTGGATAAACCCAGCCAGTTCTTGTTCAGCCCAAGCTTGTGCTTTCTCTTCGCTGTCAAAGCCTGTTTCACGCTTTGATACTACAGTCTTACGAGATGTCACTTGGCGAGTGATTTCTGCGCTCCAGCCGTTACGTTTTTCAGTGACGCGGATAGCAAATTTTGGATTCTTAGACATTTCTTTCATTTCCTAAGGGATTTAGGGATCAATCAGGGATTCGGTCAACTTGATAACTCCATCTAAGCTGAGCTGTTTAACACCATCCCTTGGTAAGCGCGGTATTAGAGCATAAAAGTAATCTAAACGCTGCAAGTTTTTTACGCTAGATAATAGATGACAAAGAAGAGACAGAACAAAGCAACGTTTCGCCAAGTCACTAGAAAGAGCGACGAAGAAAAAAGAAAGCGCTGGTCTCTCAACCAACGCTTTACTTAAGCTAGATTAACCTTTGGTTAATTAACCGATATTCTTACGGGCATTTTGGAACATACGCATCCAAGCGCCATTTTCACCCCAACCTTCCGGAGCCCAAGAATTTGCAACTGTGCGGAATACGCGCTCTGGGTGAGGCATCATGATAGTTACGCGACCGTCTGCTGTTGTTAAACCGGTAATCGCGTTTGGCGAACCATTCGGGTTGTTCGGGTATTGTTGTGTTGGGTTACCGAGGTTATCCACGTAACGAACCGCAACCGTACCTGATGCTTCAATCGCTGCTAGGTGCTCTGCATCACGTACTTCTACACGCCCTTCTCCGTGGGAAACCGCGATTGGCATACGCGAACCAACCATGCCGTCGAAGAATACAGAATCAGATTTCTGAACTTCAACTAGACTAAAGCGCGCTTCAAAACGCTCAGATTCGTTGCGCACAAAACGTGGCCACAAGTCTGCACCTGGGATCAGCTCTTTCAGGTTTGATAGCATCTGACAACCGTTACATACACCTAAAGAGAACGTCTCTTCACGGTTGAAGAAGGCTTGGAACTGTTCACGAGCTTGTGCGTTAAACAGGATAGACTTAGCCCAACCTTCACCCGCACCTAGTACGTCGCCGTAAGAGAAGCCACCACAAGCTACTAGGCCATGGTATTCATCCAGTACCGCTTGGCCCGTTAGGATATCGCTCATATGGATGTCGGTTGCTTCAAAGCCTGCTCTGTCAAACGCTGCTGCCATTTCGACGTGGGAGTTAACGCCCTGCTCACGTAGGATTGCCATCTTAGGTTTAGCACCTTTCGCAATGTACGGTGCTGCAACGTCTTCATTTACGTCGAAGCTGAGCTTAACGTTTAGACCCGGGTCAGAGTTGTCTTTCTTAGCTTCATGCTCTTGGTCTGCACACGATGGGTTATCACGTAGACTTTGCATCTTATGCGTTGTTTCAGCCCAGATAACGCGTAGTTCGGTACGTGAACGTTCAAGCACAACTGCATCACCAGAAGTGATAACAAAGTCGTCTGAAGCTTCAACAGAACCAATCACATGTGAGCATGCCTCTAAGCCGTTTGCCGCCAGAGTAGATAGAACTGAATCTAGATCATCATTCTTAACTTGAACAACCGCACCTAGCTCTTCGTTAAATAGAACGGCTAGCGCATCGTCACCCAGCTTTGCGATGTTCGCTTTTACGCCACAGTGACCCGCGAACGCCATCTCAGCCAGTGTAACAAAAAGACCGCCGTCGCCTTTATCGTGGTAAGCCACTAGCTTGTCATCACGTACTAACGCTTGCATTGCATCAAAGAAGCCTTTTAGCTGCTCTGCATTATCTACGTCAGCAGGTTTGTCACCCAGCTGTTTGTATACTTGTGCCAATGCTGTCGCACCTAAGCGGTTTTTTCCGTTACCCAAGTCAACAAGAACTAGAGAGGTATCTCCTTTGTCAGTGCGTAGTTGTGGAGTCACGGTCTTACGTACGTCTTCCACACGACCAAATGCCGTGATAACTAGCGACAGTGGAGAAGTGACTTCTTTGCTCTCGCCGTTTTCTTCCCACTTGGTTTTCATCGACATGGAGTCTTTACCAACTGGGATAGTCAAACCTAACGCAGGACACAATTCTTCACCAACCGCTTTCACTGCTTCGTAAAGACCCGCATCTTCACCTGGGTGACCCGCTGGAGACATCCAGTTCGCAGACAGTTTAATGTGTTTAATATCACCGATGTCTGTTGCCGCAATGTTCGTTAGTGACTCACCAACGGCTAGGCGAGCCGATGCTCCAAAGTCTAGTAATGCCACTGGCGTGCGCTCACCCATCGACATTGCTTCGCCATAGTAAGTGTCGTAGCTTGCCGCTGTTACTGCGCAGTTTGCTACTGGTACCTGCCAAGGACCAACCATTTGATCACGAGCAACCAGACCCGTTACTGTTCGGTCACCGATAGTAATTAGGAATGTTTTTTCTGCAACAGCAGGAAGACGAAGTACGCGATCCACCGCTTCATTAAGCTCAATACCATCACGAACAATGGCAGGGCTTTCCACTTTTAGTGTGGTTGCGTCACGGTGCATCTTCGGTGGCTTACCAAGCAGGATATCCATTGGCATATCGATTGGCGTATTGTCGAAGTGAGAATCTTCTAGCGTTAGATGACGCTCTTCTGTCGCCACACCCACCACTGCATACGGTGCGCGTTCACGCTTACAGATGGCGTCGAATGCTTCCATGTTTTCTGGCGCTACCGCTAGAACGTAACGTTCCTGTGATTCGTTACACCAGATTTCCAGTGGGCTCATGCCCGGCTCATCGTTTGGTACATCGCGTAATTGGAACTTACCGCCACGCTCACCGTCGTCGACAAGTTCAGGCAATGCGTTAGAGATACCGCCTGCACCCACATCGTGGATAAATGCGATTGGGTTATCGTCGCCTAACTGCCAACAACGGTCGATCACTTCCTGACAGCGACGTTCCATCTCTGGGTTTTCACGCTGTACCGAAGCGAAGTCCAGATCTTCTGCTGACTGACCAGATGCCATGGAAGATGCCGCACCACCACCAAGACCGATGTTCATTGCCGGACCACCAAGTACGATTAGGCTCGCACCTACAGGGATCTCTTTCTTCTGTACGTGTTCATCGCGGATGTTACCCATACCACCAGCAATCATGATTGGTTTGTGGTAACCACGAATTTCTTCACCCGCATGAGAAGTGACTTTTTCTTCGTAAGTACGGAAGTAACCCAATAGATTTGGACGACCAAATTCGTTGTTGAATGCCGCGCCGCCAAGAGGGCCTTCAAGCATGATGTCTAACGCATTCACAATACGACCCGGCTTGCCGAAGTCGGTTTCCCATGGCTGTTCAAAACCAGGAATACGTAAGTTAGAAGTTGTAAAACCAACCAGACCCGCTTTTGGCTTACCGCCGATACCCGTCGCGCCTTCGTCACGAATTTCACCGCCTGAGCCAGTCGATGCGCCCGGCCATGGAGAGATTGCCGTTGGGTGGTTGTGCGTTTCTACCTTCATCAAGATGTGCGTATCTTCATGGTGGTACGTGTATTGACGAGATTTAGGGTCAGGGAAGAAACGCCCCGCTTTAGAACCTGTCATAACGGCTGCGTTGTCTTTGTATGCAGACAGCACATAGTCAGGTGTCGTTTCAAAAGTGTTTTTGATCATTTTGAACAAAGACTTAGGTTGATCTACCCCGTCGATAGTCCAATCTGCGTTAAAAATTTTGTGGCGACAATGCTCTGAGTTCGCCTGAGCAAACATCATCAATTCAATGTCGTTTGGGTTACGCCCAAGCTTAGTAAAGTTCTCTACCAAGTAATCAATTTCATCTTCTGCGAGTGCCAAGCCAAGGGAAACGTTTGCCTCTTCAAGCGCCAGACGACCGCCAGCTAAGATATCAACATGTGCTACAGGCTTAGGCTCTGCAACAGTAAATAATGCTGATGCGGCTTCAAATTCTGTGAATACTGTTTCCATCATGCGGTCGTGAATTAACGCTTTAACAGCGTCAGCTTGAGCTTCTGATAGAACAACTGAAGATTCGACATAATAAGCCGTACCACGCTCTAGACGTTTCACTTTATCCAGACCACAGTTAACAGCGATATCGGTAGATTTAGAAGACCAAGGCGAGATAGTGCCAGGACGAGGCGTGACAAGAAGTAGAAGACCTTCAGGCTCATGCTCTTCGATGGTTGGGCCGTAAGTTAGTAACTTTTCAAGTTTTTCTAACTCTTGGTCATCAAGGTCTGACTTTAGATCGGCAAAGTGCATAAACTCGGCATAAATGCTAGTTACAGGCAGATCTTGTTCACGACAAAGTTCCAGTAGTTTATTAACACGAAACTCAGAAAGAGCTGGGGAGCCACGCAAAATTCTCATGTGCTTAGGTCTCTTATGCAATTGATTAAGGTGATATTGGAATAAATTCAGACACTTAAAATAAGCCCTGTCGAACCTATGCCGATTCCACCTCGTCATTGCGAGCGCATTATATAGTAATTGTTTTTGTGATGTAACATCAAAAGCAACCGTTTGCGTCATTTTTTTTGTCAAATTTGAATTACAACTAAAATGTCGATAAAACACACAATGTCACGTTATAAGTGTGTGATTCACTTTGCCCCATGAGCTCGCTTTGATATAAAGGCAAATAGAAATTTTCCAAGATGTACCTATTAATGCAAATAAGTCACTTCAACCGGCTCAAGCGCAGTGCTCTAATTTTAGTTTCTGTTCTTTTGCTCTCTGCTTGCCAGATTGAGTCGGAGCCCAAAAGTGAATTTGAAAAAATTCAAGAACGTGGTGTGCTTCGTGTTGGCACGCTAAACAATCAGCTCTCCTACTACATAGGTCCCGATGGTCCCGCAGGGTTGGATTACGAATTGGCGCGTCAGTTTGCGGAGCAGCTCGGCGTCAAACTCGAGATTAAACCAGCCTTTCGCCAGGCTGAGCTTTTTCCTGCTCTTAAGAAAGGAGATATCGATATCATCGCTACGGGTTTAAATCAAACGTCACAAGCAGTCAAACGATTTAGACCAGGCCCTGCCTATTATTATGTAAGCCAACAAGTGGTATATAAAAAAGGGCAACTTCGACCACGTGATATCGAACAACTCATTGAATACCAAGCCTCGAAAGACGACGAGTCCGACGAAGATACAAATGCAGGCGCTCAAACATTAAAGATCGTTGAACAATCGCAATATGTTCCGACCCTAACAGCGTTAAAGAAGCAGTATCCAGAACTTCAGTTTGAAATTGTTGGTGATGCTGACACGAGAGACTTACTCAAATACGTATCGAAGGGTGAGTTACGTTTTACTGTGACTGATTCGGTGGAACTTTCCCTAGCTCAACGCCTTTACCCCGATCTTGCGCTCGCGTTCGAACTTACAGAAGATCAACCTGTGTCTTGGTTTACTCGACGTTCTGAAGACGAAAGCTTGTATGCAATGCTGATAGAGTTTTTCGGTAACATCAAACAATCAGGAGAACTGTCCACCCTCGAAGAGAAGTACATTGGTCATATTGAAGCATTTGACTACGTTGATACTCGCGCATTCATTCGAGCTCTGGATGACAAATTGCCTAAGTGGGCACCTTTATTCCAAAAGTACAGCGAAGAGTTCGACTGGCGCTTAATTGCAGCATTGGCGTATCAAGAGTCACACTGGAAACCAACAGCAAAATCGCCAACGGGTGTTAGGGGGATGATGATGCTGACTCTGCCAACGGCGAAAAGCGTCGGGGTAACAAACCGTTTAGACCCTGAGCAATCTGTTCGTGGTGGTGTCGAGTACTTACGTCGCATTGTAGGTCGCGTGCCTGATAGCATCAACGAGCATGAAAAAATATGGTTTGCGTTAGCTTCATACAATATTGGTTACGGCCACATGATGGACGCACGACGACTCACCAAAGCACAAGGTGGCGATCCGAACGCTTGGGCCGATGTAAAAGATAGGCTGCCTTTACTGCGTCAGAAGCGCTATTACAGCCAAACTCGCTATGGGTACGCCAGAGGCGATGAAGCGCGTAATTACGTAGAAAATATTCGACGTTACTACCAATCCATCATTGGTCATGTCAGCCAACAGCCAGCGATTGATGAGAATAGCGATGACTTGCAAGTGATTCCGCCGCTCAACCCCGACATTTTGATATCGGGCGCAGTAGAGACCGTCGTAGAACAAGTCTCTGGCGCTTCTGACGTCACGGTTGAAGAAGACACCGAACAAGAAAGCATTGAAGAATAAACCCGCGGTAAACTAAAAAATGACGAGCCTATGAAGCTCGTCATTTTTGTTGAGTCCTAACGAAAACTTATCTAGACTCCAATATTCTGAGTGACACCAACCACACTCAACCATTCCTTTGGTTGGTCGCCTTTTCTTCATCGTTAGTAAAACTGATTGCTTTGTAACAGATTACTTTACAACCACATGGTTTAGCTCACTTGATGAAGCGGCGCTTTCGGCTACACTCTGCCGAAATAACGTCACTCCTATTATTAAGCATCGTATTGAAATTGTTTGCTGGCTCTGTGCAATGCAGAAGTCAAATGAAGAACGTTTAAACCATACAATGTTTAGTGCGATTATCGAGCCTATTGCCAAACATCGATGAGCCGCGCTTTACTGGTATAAGTCTTGTCTGCAGGAGGTTTTGAATATGAGAAGACGTAGAGTGCAGTCAAAGCGTTTAAATAACACAGTAGCTGCTATCCGACGTAAACGTAAACTGACATGTATGAAAAAGAAAGTAAGTTCACGTAATCGTGTTTTTGTACATTTAGTCAATCACTAGTGCGTCCAAGCAAACATCTACCACGTTGTAGGTGTTTGCTAGCCCTCACTACTCCCACTACCTTGCTCGCTCTCTCGATTTTCTAATGCTTTTTGTGCTTGCTTCTTCGCTTTAATTTCCTTTCGGCGACGCTTAAAAAACGCTTGTAGCTGAGTGCGGCACTCATCTTCTAGCAGCCCCTTTTCAACTAAGGCGTAATGGTAAGCGGCTTGGCTTTCAAACAAATTAAGCACTGTTCCTGCAGCTCCAGCTTTTAAATCTGGCGCTCCAAAAACAACCCGCTTAACGCGGCTATGCAATAAGGCTCCGGCACACATTGGGCATGGCTCAAGTGTTACATATAACGTCGTATCCAGAAGGCGGTAATTTTCTAGCTTTTGGCCTGCTTTACGCAGTGTTTGGATCTCAGCATGTGCGGTAGCGTCATGGGTGCCAATAGAGCGGTTCCAGCCCTCAGCGATAATTTCACCATCTTTGACAAGCACTGCGCCGACAGGTACTTCCCCCTCAGCTTCTGCTTGCTCAGCAAGCTCCATCGCTCTGCGCATAAACAATTCATCTTGAGGGGAAAACGGATGGTTAGACAAAGGAGGCTCCAAAGAAACAAAAAACGATTGAAGTCAGGAATTTTATCACCAACTTCGGTTTCACTACAGCAACACATCACGGGACAAAGTCTGCAACTCTAAAAAACTAGTTACAAGACCTATCGATGTTCGTTTTACGAGAACAAAAAAGCGCAGATCGAAGACCTGCGCTTTTTGGCTGCCAATTAGCGGCTTTCACACCCTACACGTTTTTACATTGTGTAAGTGTAAGGAGCTTGAATGCCTAGCGGGATACCTACCATCCAATAAGCAACTAGGAAGATAGACCAACCGATCAGCATTGCGATCGAGAATGGCATCATTAGTGACGCAAGCGTACCGATACCAGCCGACTTCACATAACGCTGACAGTAAACCACTACAAGAGGGAAAAATACCATTAGAGGCGAAATGATGTTCGATACAGAGTCCCCCACACGGTAAGCCGCCTGAGACAGCTCAGGCGAGATACCAACCGCCATTAGCATTGGCACTAGGATTGGACCAATTAAAGCCCATTTTGCAGATGCCGAACCAATAAGTAGGTTTACAGACGCGGTTAGAAGTATCATACCGATGATGGTCACTTCACCTGGTAGGTTCATCGCTTTTAAGCCTTCTGCGCCATACAACGCTAGCATCGTACCGATGTTTGACTGAGCAAATGCAGATAGGAACTGAGCACAGAAGAACGACATAACAATGTATGCGCCCATGGTTGACATAGTATCAGCCATCGCTTTGATAATGTCGTTGCTGGTCTTGAACGTTCCAGACACTTTACCGTAAACGTAACCAGGAATGATAAACAGAATAAAGATCAACGGCACGATAGACTTCATTATCGGTGCTGAGAAGGCAGTAATTTCACCTTCAGGCGAGCGAAGTGCTGATGTTTCTGGAATTAACGCTGCAACAAGTAAAGCAATACCCGCCATCATTGCCCAACCTGCATAACGGAATGCTTTTGATTCCAGTTCAGTAAATGAACCTAGGTTTGGCGCGGTTTCCGCATCATCATCAATTGGCATTTTTGATAAACGAGGCTCGATGATTTTCTCTGTCACGTACCAACCAATCCCCACAATAATGATAGAGGATAGGCCAGTGAAGAAGATGTTCGCTAATGGGTTAACCACATATTCAGGATCAAGAACCTGCGCCGCAGTTTGCGTAAAGCCAGCCAATAGCGGATCGATACCTGAAGGGATAAAGTTTGCAGAGAAGCCACCAGATACACCTGCAAATGCTGCCGCAATACCTGCTAAAGGGTGACGACCTGCCGCATGGAAGATAATACCGCCAAGAGGAATAACCAGAACATAGCCTGCATCTGCCGCAGTATGCGATACAATGGCAACCAAAATAAGCATTGGAGTAAGAAGCTTAGCTGGCGTGAAGTTCAGCATCTTCTTAAGACCCGTCGTAATAAAGCCCGAAGAATCTGCAACACCCACACCTAGCATTGCGACAAGTACGATACCCAGTGGCGCAAAGCCAGTAAACGTCGTCACCATGTTAGCAAGGAAACTTGCTAGCGCTTCGCCCGTAAGTAAGTTGGTGATAGTAAGAGCTTCGCCCGTTCGAGGGTTTGGAAGATCGAATGATACATTCGACAAAAGTGCTGACGCCGCCCAAGTAATGATCAATGCCCAGAAGAACAAAATCGCAGGATCAGGAATTTTGTTACCTGTCCTCTCGATAAAGTTTAAAAAGCGCTCCATCCCGCTCGGCTTCGATGATGGTGCCTTATTTACAGCTTGGTTACTCATGGTAACTCCATAGTGAATGATGTTGGTGCCAAGGCCTATTTGAATAATTATAACGACCTACTATCCAACGAGTATTCTAGTAAACACTAATGGAGAAAGCACAAGGTTCTAGATTTTTTTTCATAATTGGAGACATATTTTGCAAAAACACCACTTCAATTAAACATAATAAAAACAGTAGCACATCAACTCAATTAACAGTTCAAAAACCATTTATTAACCGTGACAAATCCGGTATCAAACAGGAATTACACCCGCATTTGTCTCAGCCCATGTATGCAATTGAACTTAGTTTTCGAATTCACTGTACTGTGAAGTCATAGTTTTCAGCTGAACGGATTGCGTCTGCCCCATTCTATCTTCCCAACTTGTTGTGATGATGATCGTCTTTAGTGAACCTGATACAGTAGCAGGTGGCACATCCCACTCCACCGTGTACGCTCCAGTGGCGGAAGATCCTGTCACGATAGAGGCAAAACTGGCAGTAGAAATCGTAGAAAGCGCATCCGAAGCACCACGCGTTCGGAACCATTCGAGTTGGTTTTCTGCTAGACGAAGTGCTTCAATACTTTTTATGGCATATTCAGATTCACGTTCTAGATACACGTTTAGCTTAGTTAAACCTAGAGCCCCAACACCGATAAGCAGAAAAGAAATTAGAACTTCAAGAAGGTTAAAACCTTTTTGTTTAGAGATCATTCCAGGAGCCTCGCTGCCACTTTAGTTTCTCAATGTACTTGCCGCTCTTTCCACCATTGTAGGCAGGTATCAAAGATCCATTTAATTTTATAGTTCTATCTTCTGCATCTAACCCTATCCCGCCATCAAGCTTCAATGAACCATCTAGCAAAAAAGCATATTTATTAAAGTCATTATTAATATCATGCTTGTGAAAAGAAGTAGGGGTTACACCTATATCATTTTTAGAATCAAAAAGATCAATCCATATTTCTTTAACATCCAACACAGTTGGCTTTGAAAGGTATTGGTAAAGAAGTCCATCAAAATAACTCATACTTTGACTGTAGAGAACACCATCATAAATAATAAGCTGAATAGCATTATCTACAGGCTGAGTAGTAGAACCAAAAATATTTCCTGATATTGCGCAACTGCCATCGACCCAAAACCTTCGTTTTCCAGCAGCGTAAGCATTAGCTAACTTAGTATGGCATGACTTAACCCAACCTTTAGGTGTCTTACCGCTAGCAATTACAACGCCAACAGGATCCGCTTTAATCTCGTTTTTGAGTTTTGCTACGTTAACTGCGTTGAAATCCATAGTGAATAAGTCTTTGAAAACCGAAATATTTGCAACATTTTCTTTGATATCTTCATTTTTATTCGAAGTGCTAGTAGTAGCTAGGTAGGTTGGACGTTTGGTTTCTTCAAATAAATTGGATTTGTGCGAATTCTTACAAGTAAAGCTAGGAGCCCCTAAAATCCCAGTAGCATGACTACTGACTGAACTGTCCACCGTCAGAAAGTGCTCATCAGAACCACTTACACTTGCTACATAACTCACGGTTCCACCAGCAATAATAGATGTACACTCACTGTCAGACGACAAACCTTTTGCTTTAGGGACAAAGTGCATTGAGCCAGTAAGCTCTACCGACGCACTCGTTTTTAGTACAGCACCAAGGCCGTTCCCTGTCGAAATTATCACTTTACTTAAATTTGTATTTCCCTCTTTAGATGTAACCAAATATTCATAATCGCTGAGTTTTTTTATCGTAGTAGATACTGTACAGCCTAGTAAAGTAATTGTTCCGGAAGGAGGAAGAACTAACATCTTCTCCTTTATTTGTGCAAAAGCACATTCCAGTCCTCCTTCAGCCTTCCAATGTTCTTGTCGAGCTTTTAGTTCATTCTGAGCCACTTTTAATTGAAAAAATACTCCCTTTGATGATGCGAGAGATGTAATCAAAGCAAACAATAATAGTATGGATGTTACTAACAACGTCGTGTACCCAGAACATCCAAATTTAGATCTCATTGCCAATTCCTTTGCTTAATTGAAAACTCTGCAACTTGATTAATTACGCCATCTACAGTTTGTAAAGCCAAAGTAACATCCGTTACAGCGCTAATATTTGTGCCATTCGTTACGACATCAGAATTTACTGTAAAACTCGTCACTTGAAAAATATCTTCATCAAATAAAGAACGACAAAAATCCACACCATCAAAAGACAGTATTTTGGCTTGGGATACTACGCCATTTTCACAGATTACAAGTTTGCTATCTCGCTTCTCATACTTAATATTTCTATAGTTTTTATTTAGCGGAGAGTCATCTCTAAAATAAACAAAACCAATAGAAGATGCACCACTGATTGTAATTGTTTCCAAGGCTCCGGATAATTTAAGAGACATACCATGACCACCATCATAACCAGCCCTTTGAATATCTTCTTTCATAACAGATAAAGTGATATTAAGACTTTGCAATAAATTTAGCTCTAAGCTTTTTTCTTTTGCTGTTTTTTGTAAACTCAAGAATATAGAGCCCACTACACTAAGAACAATTAACCCAATTAAAGAACTAATCATTAATTCAATTAAAGAGCTACCTATTTGATAGCGTTTGTTAGCACTGACGGTAATCATATAACTTCGCTCCAGAATTACTACAAATCTTAATCCTCCCAGGAGGGTTTGAGATCTTTGCTTGTAGTTTTATGTTTTGAGCATTGGTTGGGAAAAACTCTATATTTCCTCCTTGGGGCCGTCCACGGACCTCATCGAAGCTTATTTTTTGATTATCGTAACTGTGCTTCAAAGATAATTCAGAGTATGCGGAGCCGGAAAGGTTTAAGATTACTCCCCCTGAGCCGCTAGATGAGTCAGTTAACTGTAGAGACCATGCCCCTTGACTGACAACAACGTTTTTAGCCATGGAGAAATGTATATATAACTTTTGATTTCTCATTACCGCCTCGGACTTACTTTGGCTTAGAAAACCAGCTAATTCAGTTGCCAATCGCTGCATTTGCACAGTTTGTGAAACACGGCTAAAGCTTGGAGCTGCAAACGCCAATATAATACTCAGTACAGCAACAGTAATAAGAAGCTCCAACAACGTAAACCCGCGAGGCATTTCCCAAATTCCTATGTAAACGGCAAAAGGGCCGTAATTCATCTTGCACAGATGCTATCACCTGCCAAAAATAGGCGGAAAAGTGAAAAGGAAACTACTCGTGATGATTCGAATTTCTCGTTGTAACGGCTACAAAAAAGGATTGAGAGGGATGACATTGATCGAATTACTGGTAGCTGTAGTGATTGTCGGGATCATTGCTGCAGTCGCATACCCCTCTTACACTAATCATGTAATCAAGTCTCATAGGACGGTTGCCTTGAGCGATCTTAGTCGAATTCAGCTAGAGCTAGAGACATCTTATGATGGTGGGTACGACTGGAGTCATATTCTCTCTGGAGGCACATGCACTCTATGTGACTCAGACACAAATAGATTTTCTTTCGATATTGCGAGCTCTGCAAGTACGGCCTATACCATTACAGCAACAGCAAAATCGGCTCTGGGACAAGACGACGACGAGTGCTTGACTGGTTCTAAAACGATTACTTTAACGTCAACAAATGTCGAAGAACCAAGTGATTGCTGGAATTAGGAAGAACACCGAGATGCAAAAAGGCCTGCATTTTAGCAGGCCTTTGTATTTGTGCTTTTCACTAACGTCTTAGCTGGTTAAATCATCAAAGAACTTTTTCACACCGTTGAAAAAGCCTTCTGATTTAGGCTTGTGCTTTGTCGCCGCTTCACCACCACAAGACTCTTCAAACTCTTTGAGCAGTTCTTTTTGGCGTGAGCTTAGGTTTACTGGTGTTTCAACAACCAACTTAACAATAAGATCACCAACACCGCCACCGCGAACGCCTTTCACACCTTTACCACGCATACGGAACATACGACCTGTTTGCGTTTCTGAAGGCACTTTTAGGCTTACGCGACCATCTAGGGTTGGTACTTCAACTTCACCACCTAGAGCTGCCATCGCAAAGCTTACTGGCACTTCACAGTATAGGTTGTTGCCATCACGCTCGAAGATATGGTGCTCTTTCACGTGCACTTGTACATACAAGTCACCCGCTGGTGCTCCCATTTCTCCCGCTTCACCTTCGCCAGATAGACGAATACGGTCGCCAGTATCAACACCTGCTGGGATCTTAACGTTAAGTGTTTTTGTTTTCTGCTTACGACCTTGACCATGACACTCATTACAAGGGTCTTTAATGATTTTACCTTTGCCGTGACAGGTAGGACAGGTTTGTTGCACTGCGAAGAAGCCCTGGCGCATCTGTACTTGACCATGACCATGACAGGTACCACATGTTTCAGCAGATGAACCTTTCTTCGCGCCACTACCATCACAGGTATCACAGTGTACTAGTGTCGGTACTTCGATCTCTTTCGTTACACCACGAACCGCTTCTTCTAGCGTCAATTCCATGTTGTAACGTAGGTCAGCACCTCGCTGGGCACGGTGGCCACCACCGCCACGACGACCACCACCAAAGATGTCACCGAATACATCGCCAAAGATGTCGCCGAAATCAGCACCGCCGCCGCCAAAGCCGCCGCCACCGAAACCACCGCCGCCTTGTTCAAAAGCTGCATGACCGTATTGGTCGTACGCCGCTTTCTTTTGAGGGTCGGTCAGAACTTCGTACGCTTCTTTTACTTCTTTAAACTTGTCCGCCGCAGAATCATCACCCTGGTTTCGGTCTGGGTGGAATTTCATCGCTAGACGCTTATACGCCTTTTTGATATCGCGCTCTGAGGCATCACGGCTTACGCCTAATACTTCGTAAAAATCACGTTTTGACATGTTCTTCGTCACCAGTTAATTACTACAAACGGCATCGATTCACCGCTTGGTGTTTGTATCGTTCTAGGTAAGTGCACTTGTCTGCAACATACTTAACTAGAAAGACAGCGTTTACAAACAGACGGGCGTAAGAGTTGCCCCAAACGCCCGCACACGAAGTCTTATCGACCCCAGATGGCTATGCAGCCATCTGGTTAAGAAATATTATTTCTTGTCGTCTTTAACTTCTTCGAACTCAGCATCTACAACGTCGTCTTCTTTAGACTGTGCACCTGCGTCAGCACCTTGTGCTTGCTGCGCTTGAGCTTGTTGTTGAGCGATTTCCATCAGCTTTTGAGAAGCAGTCATTAGTGCTTGAACTTTAGCATCGATAGCTTCTTTGTCTTCGCCTTTACGTGCTGTTTCTAGCTCAGAAATTGCTGCTTCAATCTTCTCTTTCTC
Source organism: Vibrio sp. 1457 (assembly GCF_033340195.1). NCBI lineage: Bacteria > Pseudomonadati > Pseudomonadota > Gammaproteobacteria > Vibrionales > Vibrionaceae > Vibrio > Vibrio sp. 1457. The sequence goes on along the minus strand of NZ_JAWOWA010000020.1, from coordinate 15,656 downwards.
TTCTGCAGGTAGCGCTTCACCAGCTTCTTCTACTTGCTTACGAGTACCGTGAATCATTTGGTCAGCTTGGTTACGTGCAGTCGCTAGCTCTTCGAACTTCTTGTCCGCTTCTTTGTTAGCTTCTGCTTCTTGAACCATTTTCTCGATGTCTTCATCGCTTAGACCGCCAGAAGCTTGGATAGTGATCTTCTGCTCTTTACCAGTCTGCTTGTCTTTCGCAGACACGTGTAGGATACCATCCGCATCAAGGTCAAACGTAACCTCGATTTGTGGCATACCACGTGGTGCAGGCTGGATGCCTTCTAGGTTAAATTGGCCTAGAGACTTGTTGTACATCGCTTGCTTACGCTCACCTTGTAGAACGTGGATAGTTACCGCGCTCTGGTTGTCTTCCGCTGTAGAGAAAACTTGGTTCGCTTTAGTTGGGATAGTTGTGTTCTTCTCAACTAACTTAGTCATCACGCCACCCATTGTCTCGATACCTAGAGACAGTGGAGTTACGTCTAGTAGTAGTACGTCTTTAACGTCACCAGCAAGTACACCACCTTGAACTGCAGCACCCATTGCTACTGCTTCGTCAGGGTTTACGTCACGGCGCGCTTCTTTACCAAAGAACTCAGCAACTTTCGCTTGAACCATCGGCATACGAGTCTGACCACCAACTAGGATTACGTCAGTGATGTCGTTTACTGATAGGTCAGCGTCAGCTAGAGCTACTTTTAATGGCTCAAGAGAGCGTTGTACTAGGTCTTCAACTAGAGATTCTAGTTTTGCACGAGTCACTTTAATGTTCATGTGCTTAGGACCAGTTGCATCTGCAGTAACGTAAGGTAGGTTTACGTCTGTTTGAGAAGTAGAAGAAAGCTCGATTTTCGCTTTCTCTGCTGCTTCTTTAACACGCTGCATTGCTAGTGGGTCGTTCTTAAGGTTGATGCCTTGCTCTTTGTTGAACTCATCAACCAAGTAGTTGATTAGACGGTTATCAAAGTCTTCACCACCTAGGTGAGTATCACCGTTAGTTGCTAGAACTTCGAATGTTTTCTCGCCTTCAACTTCATCAATTTCGATGATTGAAATATCGAATGTACCACCACCAAGGTCGTATACCGCGATAGTGCGATCGCCGCCTTTCTTATCTAGACCGTAAGCTAGTGCAGCTGCCGTTGGTTCGTTGATGATACGTTTAACTTCTAGACCTGCGATACGGCCAGCATCTTTTGTCGCTTGACGCTGAGCATCGTTAAAGTAAGCAGGTACTGTGATAACTGCGCCAGTTACTTCCTCACCAAGGAAGTCTTCAGCAGTTTTCTTCATTTTCTTAAGAACTTCAGCAGAAACCTGAGGAGCTGCCATTTTTTGGCCTTTCGCTTCTACCCAAGCATCACCGTTGTCAGCCTTAACGATTTTGTAAGGCATGATTTCGATGTCACGCTGAACTTCTTCGTCTTCAAAACGACGACCGATTAGACGCTTAATTGCAAATAGCGTGTTTTCTGGGTTAGTTACTGCTTGACGTTTCGCTGGTTGACCTACTAGCGTCTCACCGTCAGTGTAAGCAATAACCGATGCAGTAGTACGTTCGCCCTCTGCGTTTTCAATTACACGTGGTTTGTCGCCGTCTAATACAGCAACACATGAGTTAGTAGTACCTAAGTCAATACCAATGATTTTACCCATCTGGCTATCTCCGAATAAATTCTATTTTCGTTTGGTTATAACCCCAATGTGGGGGGAGGAGAATCGGGTTTCAACCCTTGCTCACAAACAAAAATAATCAATGTTTGCTTCTCTATGCCACATAGATAAGGGCGGCAAAATGCTTTTCAAGGGCAGAATTAAAAAAAAGCGTCTTTTTTCGAAATTTATGTGTTTCTTTCTGATTAGTTGGGAACTCGTCACACTGCTGTAGCGCAACAAAACGTCATTTCCCAGATAAATTTATTTATGCCCGACTCTTCCTAAATAAAAAACGAGCTCATAAGAACTCGCTTCAATATTAGGGTTAAAATAAATTATTCAAGGTATTAGGCGTTCGCTTGAGCAGGCTCAGCATCAACACCTTCTTCTTTACCTATCTCACCTTCTGTTTTTGCAACAATGGTGTTCACTGCCGTGTCGCCGACAACGTTCGATGATGTACAGAACATATCATTAATACGGTCGACCGCTGCAATGATTGCCAAACCTTCAGGTGGTAAGCCTAGCTGGTGAAGCAAAACGCCTACCATTACCACGCCGCCCCCAGGAACGCCGCCAGCACCAATAGATAACAGAAGAATAGTTAAGCCAAGTGTAAAGATGTCTGCGGTGTTAATTGGCTGGCCAAAAGCGTTCGCAACAAACATCGTTGCGAGAGCAATATAGATAGATACACCAGACATATTCATCGTTGCGCCTAGTGGTACACCGAAGCCAGCAACCGATTTAGAGACCTGAAGCTTTTCTGTCAGTGTGCGCATCGTTACCGGGATAGTCGCATTTGAGCTCGCGGTAGATAGAGAGAAAAGAATCTGCTCACGAGTTGCACGTAGGAAAGTCTTTGGAGAGGTTCCTGTCGCAATACTCACTGCCATTGGGTAGAAGAAGAAGATCCAGAACACCAACATCGCAACCACCAAAGCCACGTAACCGGCAACGGACATTAATGTATTGGCGTTTAGCGTTGCACCTAGTTGAATCATTAGTGCGAACACACCATATGGTGCAAGACTCATCACTAATCCAACCAATTTCATCATGATTTCATTTGCCATTTTGAATGTGCGAATAGCTGGGCCACCACGAGAATCCAAAGCTTGAATTGCAAGCCCCGTCAAAATTGCCATAAAGATGATTTGCAGCATGTCGCCGCTAGCAAACGCTTGTACAGGGTTGCTAGGAACAATGTTAACAACTAAAGAGAAAATGTCCGGCGTCTCTGTCGTTGTCAGCTGTACAGCCTCAGATACCGTTCCTGCTAGATTGGCGCCCGCTCCTGGCTGGAAGATCAAGCCGACAGTCAAAGCCGCCGTAATCGCAATGATGGTGTTAAGAATGTAAAGGGTAAAAGTTTTTCCACCAAGACGACCAAATGCACTGATGTCTTTCAAGTCAACAATGCCGCATACGATTGAAACGTAAACTAAAGGAACAACAAGCAATTTGATCAGTGAGACGAACATGCCGCCAACACCTTCTGCTGCTCCAAGTAGGTATGTATCAAAAATCGCAATACCGCTAAATAAGTACTGAATTGCTGTCCCCAGCACAAGGCCGGCAAACAAGCCTATAAAAATCTTACTAGAAAGCGATTTATCCATTATAAATCTCCGATATGTTGTGTTTACTATTTACATTTTTGTAGTTATATATGCTTACTTTTAAAGCATTAGTCGCAAATCATACACACCGAAGTTACAAAATAAAGTGATAATTTACATTTTTGTTAACGAAATTGTTTTGGAAAAAATGACTATATTTACATTCCTATGCAGAACAAACATTCACACAGCGAATGATTACAACCACTTATAGCCCTTTCCGTTAATAAACACGCAGCGAGATGAGAGAAAATCTCCTATAGGAAAATAATTAACCAATAGGAAAAAATATGAAGGGGATCAAATTTTCATTTATCGATATACAACGAAGTTCGATGCAGTCATTTATGTTTAAAACAAAAAAGCGCCCATCAAAAATGATGGGCGCTTTTATATTTAAAAAACAGGTAGTTAAAGTTACTTAGCAACCATTACCATTGCCGGACGAATCACACGGCCGTTTAGTTCGTAACCTTTTTGCATAACAAACATAACAGTGTTTGATTCATGATCAGGGCTCTCCTGAATCGACATCGCTTGATGGAACTCTGGATTGAATGCTTCACCTTCAGGGTTGATTGCTTTCAAGCCAAATTTCGCGACAACGTCTACAAACGTTTTATGTGTTAGTTCAACGCCTTCTAGGAACGGCTTCACAGTTTCATTCTCTGTATCTGCCGCTTGAATTGCACGCTCTAGGTTATCAATAACAGGAAGCAGCTCTTCTGCAAACTTGTTCAACGCAAACTTACGTGCTTTATCGATCTCTTGCTCAGTGCGACGACGCATGTTTTCTACTTCAGCTTTAGAACGCAACACCGCATCTTGTTGCTCTTTTACTTTTGCCTCGCTAGACAATAGTGCCGCTTCTAGTTGAGCAATCTTAGCGTCTGTCTCATCACCAAGCTCTTCAAGCTCAGCTTCAACTTCTTGTGCTTCAGCTTCTACTTTTTCAGCCTCTTCGATGATTTGATCAAGCTCTTCTTCTGTAACTTTGTTTTCTTCGTTGCTCATGATATCTCCAGAATTCAACATAATGCCCTTAAAGCCATGCGCGTTTTTGCGGGCTTTAACCACATAAAAATTCGCATATTTAGGTGACTTGCCATTATTATGGGGATGAAGATTCCTGATTCAAGCCTCTTTAATGCGGAAATGCTATGAAAAATCCATGTAACGTGATCGCGATTATCGGAAAACCAAGAGATCAACAAGCAATTCAAACTCATAAAGAGTTGTACCAATGGTTGACCTCTGAGGACTATAAAGTATTCATTGACGATCGCCTTGCCGCAATACTGGATGATATCCCACAGAGTCAGTTTGCTAGCTTAGTTGAACTAGGAAAAAATGCCGATCTAGCCATTGTGGTTGGTGGCGATGGCAACATGCTAGGTGCAGCAAGAATTTTATCCCGATTTGATGTACCAGTTATAGGCGTGAACCGCGGAAATTTGGGCTTCTTAACTGACTTGAACCCAGACGACTTCCAAGCGTCTCTGCAAGCGGTACTCGACGGTGAGTACATTGAAGAGGAGCGTTTTCTTTTAGAGGCGGAAGTACACCGCCACGGACAAATAAAGAGCCATAACGCTGCGCTAAACGAAGCCGTACTTCACCCAGGGCAAATTGCTCATATGATTGAATTTGAAGTGTATATTGATGAAAGCTTCGCCTTCTCTTTACGGGCCGACGGTTTGATTGTCTCCACTCCGACTGGCTCGACGGCATATTCACTTTCTGGCGGCGGCCCAATTCTTTCTCCTAGCTTGAATGCCATTTCACTCGTGCCAATGTTCCCGCATACATTGTCGAGTCGACCTTTGGTGGTTGATGGAAAGCGTCGAATTAAATTGGTGGTATCACCAGAAAACCGTGGAACACAAGAAGTTAGCTGTGATGGACAAGTCTCACTTCCAGTTACCCCTGGCGACGAAATTCACATCTATCAAAGTCCAAATGTACTAAAGCTCATCCATCCAAAAGACTACAGCTACTATCACGTCTTACGGAATAAGCTTGGCTGGTCTAGTAAATTGTTCTAACACTTGTTACTCAGGGTAATAACTTCAATAAAAAAGCCAGCAGCTCAATTGCTACTGGCTTTTGGCTTTCTTAGACAAGAAATAGACACAAAGTAGTGAGGCGACACGATATTTGTCATCATTAAAGAGAAGCTTATAAATTTTGATCCTGTGGGCAAACTTTACACAAAAGATAGAAAAGCAAATTCAATGATCTATGTCCGGTGATATTCTCACCATGAATAGAGTATTAACTCTATTTCATACAATCAATAAAGGACATATTATGAAGAAAACCATCATTCTGTCTGTTCTCAGTACATTAGCACTTATTGGCTGCCAATCAGAGGAAACGCAAGTCAACAGTGTGTCCAATGCAAAAGCGGAAGATATCACTAAGACGAAACGGGCCCTAGCTCAACAATTGAGTGAGAATTATGCTGCCATTGAACCCATGCTGAGAAGAGATATTACTCCGCAACAGACTAACGTGTCTGTATCAGCATTTGTTAAGCAAAACCCTAACTCAGAGTTCAGCCGCCAGCTTGTACAAGCTGACACTCAAATTCGTAGCTGGAAAGGTATTTCTGAATACTCTGATCAGTTGTTAGAAGTTCGCTTGGCAAATGAAGCCATGATAACAGCATGGCAAAGTGGCGAGGTCGAGCCATTATTTGCATTTGAACCAAGTGGTGATGATGAGAATTGGCAATACATCGAAGCATTTGATGTTTATGGCAACATCCATCAACTCGATGTTTACCAGCTCCCTGAGGTACCTGTACTTGTCGTTGATAACAATAGCTCTGCAGAGCTAAAAGCAGGCTTGCAAGCTATGCAAGCTGAGATGAAAAAACTCGGTCAACCAGCTTTAGTTCAACCATATATTGCTGATGAACAACGCCAAAATACACCGCTATTGTCAAGTAGCGCAGTGGGCGAAGCGGCTCCAATTCAAACCACGCAGTTGAAAAAGATCCGTCTAGCCGATGACAAAGAACCTTGGATCTCTGGCAAGGCAGAAATCTACGCTATCGTAACGGGCGTCAATCCAAGTCGTGATGAACCTACTCTCGATTTGGTGGAGCTTCCATACTTAGACTACGATAACCAAGATTACTATCCAAATCAGATCATTATTCACTGGTCTCGTTACCGCTGGGGTGCGGCAGACATTGTGCTCATGGAGCAAGATGACGGCACAGACTATAAACAATTGGCAAAACTCCTTGTTCAAGTTGCCGAAGAAGTATTGAAAGCGATTCCAGATCCAGAAGTTCAGGCTTACGCGATTATTCCGCAAATCACGAACAAGATCATCGACACTATCCCCGATGGTGTACTCACGAATGATGATGACTTCGTCGACGTTTACTACACTCTAATGCAAGATACTTCATACGTAGATCACCCAGGTGCAGGTGTGAATGCAGTCGTCACACTAGAACCACTAACGATTAACCCAACTCGTCCGTAACCTGTTCAATTTTAATGAGTCGTTGTAATCACATCGGCTCATTTTTCCCACTTCATCACAAAAAAACAGCCTACAAAGAAAATTTTCCCTACCTGACTTTACTGTATAAAGAAACAGTATATACTGTTCTCTTATACAGTATTGTTCAGTTATACAGGTAAATAAAATGCTGGCTCATCTAAGTGTTAATAATTTTGCGATTGTTAAGTCTTTACAACTAGAGCTTTCTAAGGGCATGACCACCATTACAGGTGAAACAGGCGCGGGTAAATCCATTGCTATCGATGCTTTAGGGCTCTGCTTAGGCGGACGAGCCGATGCCGGCATGGTGCGACAAGGTGAAGAGAAAACCGAAGTTAGCGCCGCTTTTTTATTGGACAACAACTTACATGCAACACGTTGGTTAGAAGATAACGATCTGCTAGATGGCAGTGAGTGTATTTTGCGTCGTATTATCACAAAAGAAGGCCGCTCAAGAGCCTTCATTAATGGCAGCCCTGTTCCACTATCACAACTCAAATCTCTAGGGCAGCTACTTATCAATATCCATGGGCAGCACGCTCATCATCAATTGATGAAAAGTGAGCACCAAATGGCCATGCTCGACCAATATGCTGGGCATTTAAACCTACTAAAAAGCACACGAAGTGCTTACCAGCATTGGCGTCAGGCGGATAATAACCTCAAGCAGCTAAAAGAAAATAGCCAGCAAAACCAGGCGCAAAAACAGTTGCTTGAATACCAAATCAAAGAACTGAATGAGTTATCGCTAGGTGAAGAAGAATTTGCAGAGCTCGAGCAAGAGCATAAACGACTATCCAACAGTGGTGAACTCGCCACTACCTGTCAGCAAGCCATCGAACTTATTTACGAAGGTGAAGAAGTCAATGCGCTTGGTATTTTGCAATCGGCCAATCACTCCCTAATTCAATTAGCCGAATTAGATGAAAAGCTATCTGAGCTACCTAACATGCTGTCAGAAGCGATGATTCAACTTGAAGAAACGAAGAATGAATTACGCAGCTACTTAGATGGCATCGATGTTGATCCAGCTCGTATGGCTTATGTAGAAGAACGTTTTTCTAAAGTGATGTCTGTAGCTCGTAAACACCACGTAATGCCAGAAGAACTCTACCAGCATCATCAAGATCTTCTGGCCCAAGTAGAAGCGTTAGATTGCTCCGATGAACGTTTAGATGAACTTGCTCAAGAAGTAGAACACAAGTACCAAAGCTTTCTAACACAAGCAGAAAAACTGCACAAATCACGCAGCCGTTACGCAAAAGAACTGAACAAACTGATCACACAAAGCATGCACGAATTGAGCATGGATAAAGCAGTATTCAGTATCGAAGTTAGCAATGACAACACGCACCCATCGCCGCTTGGCATGGACAGCGTGTGCTTCTTAGTATCGACCAACCCGGGACAACCATTGCAACCTATAGCAAAAGTTGCGTCAGGCGGTGAGCTATCACGTATCTCTCTAGCTATCCAAGTGATCACCGCTCAGAAAGTAGATACACCAAGTTTAATCTTCGATGAAGTGGACGTAGGTATTAGTGGCCCAACAGCTGCCGTAGTGGGCAAAATGCTACGCAAGCTTGGCGAATCTACTCAAGTATTGTGTGTCACTCACCTCCCTCAAGTTGCCGGATGCGGCCATCAACAAATGTTTGTTGCTAAGCAAACCAAAGCAGGCCAAACCGAAACCCAAATGCACGCATTAGATGAACAACAACGTGTGGCAGAATTAGCTCGCTTACTTGGTGGTAGTCAAATAACCGACTCAACGTTGGCAAACGCAAAAGAACTGCTTATCGCCGCTTAATAAATCGACAAGGGATGAGATATGGATATCAGAGCAATACACAAAACCAACTGCTTAGATCTCATCCCTATTTTTATTGAGTTAGAACATTACTACTTCAAAGAAAAAGCTTCATCAAAACACGATCTGGTCCATTATCTAAAGAGCCAAGTCTTCTCTGAACATTCTGGTGTTAATATCATTGCGGTTTACGATAATGATGACGTCGTAGGCTTTGCATCTTATACCGTCATGTTCCCTGCCCCAAAACTCTCAGGGCAGATGTACTTAAAAGATCTGTTCGTATCTTCGAAGGTTCGAGGAAAAGGGGTTGGTCTCAAGTTAATGAAGTATCTGGCATCTTTGGCGATCAAGTGTGGATGCCAAAGGTTGGACTGGACAGCTGAAAGTAGTAACCCTACCGCAGGTCAGTTTTACCGCTCAATTGGTGCAACACTAATTCATGAAAAAGAGTATTATCGTTTTTCAGGTGATGCATTACGCGAATTCGCCAAAACCGACTAACGAGTCACTAGGCTTGGCTCACCGCTGAAAGCGTCCATCACCCTATCTCCGATTGAAATGTGCTCTTCGTCACCTAACTAATACGTCATGTGGTGACATTTACCGCCTAATATCGGTGAATAAATGCAACTCAACTCAAAATTCGTTGTCAGATTGTCTACCATACGACGCATAGCTTTTTACATCTGCGTCGAGCTTGTTTATTATCAGCGCAGTATTTTAAAGGTTACTAAGAAATTATTATGCAATTAAAGAAGTGGTTAGTTGCCGTACCATTAGCAATGACATTGCTGACAGGATGTTCGGTATTGGAAAGACTGGTTTATCGTATTGATATCAACCAAGGCAACTATGTAGAACAAAGTGCGGTTGATAAATTAAAGTTTGGGATGACTAAAGCACAGGTTCGCTTCGTATTAGGGTCGCCAATGCTTATTGAAAACGGCTATCCAAACACTTGGTATTACATCTATCATCATACTCCTGGCCATGGCGAACCAGTACAGAAAGATCTGATTGTAAACTTTAATGACCAAGGCACACTCGCAGACATCAGTGGTGACTTTCCAAAAAGTGACGCATTTTACGAGCAAATTCAGTAAACTGACTTTTGCAAAAAAACCTCCCGTTTGGGAGGTTTTTTATTATATAGAAATCACGTTAGTCAAACTTTGAGTAACTCACATGAGCTATTGGGTTTATATTAATCCTGCTTATTTTTACGTACAGAACTAGGCTTGCCACCGGTGACTGGGTCTGCACTTCCCTCGGCTTTAGCCTGCTCCGCCCTTTTACGGCGAATCTCTTTCGGATCGGCGAGTAACGGACGATAAATCTCTATTCGGTCTCGATCTCGAACGGTCGCATCCAACTTCACGTTACGACTAAACACACCCACTTTGTTCTTGGACAAATCAATTTCAGGGTACAACTCCAATACACCGGATTGTCGAATGATCTCTTCTACCGTTGCGTGATTATTTACCACTAAGTTAAATACACGCTGTTCATGAGGAAGAGCATAGACAACCTCAACGTGAATCATATCTGACTCAATACTCATAACACTCGTAGACCTGTTTTGCGCGTTTAGTAAATGCATTTACCATATTACTAGTAAGCTCGTTAAAAATCTTACCGAAGGCCATCTCAATCATTTTACTTGAGAATTCAAACTCAAGCTTTAGTTCAACCTTGCAAGCTTGCTCATCTAGCGCGGTAAAAATCCAACCACCACGCAACGTCTTAAACGGGCCATCCACCAAGTTCATCATAATTGCCTGACCGGGGATCAACTCATTTGAAGTCGTAAACGTTTTGCTGATTCCAGCCTTCGCCACATCGACAGAAGCCACCATACCATTCCCCGAAGACTCAATGATTCTAGAGCCCGAGCAACCAGGCAGAAATTCAGGGTATTTAGCAACATCATTAACCAGATTGAACATCTGTTCGGCGCTAAAAGACACAAGCGCAGAACGGCTGACTTGCTTCATACATACTCCTATCGATACATGTACAGATTTAAAGCTACTCGCCAATTTTACTTTTATTCCACGATTGCGCAAATAAAAGGATTTCCTATCCGATATCCAACCCGTATAATGACGCTATTATGGCAAAGAAAAAAACGAAACAAAAAGCGGGTAGCAATACTATCGCGCTGAATAAAAAAGCTCGCCACGAGTATTTCATCGATGATGAAATCGAAGCTGGCTTGGAGCTCCAAGGTTGGGAAGTGAAAGCCCTTCGCCAAGGTAAAGCCAATATTTCTGAAAGTTACGTATTTATGCGTGACGGTGAAGCCTTTGTGAGTGGCATGACAATCACTCCTTTAAATCAGGCATCGACACACGTTGTGGCGAATCCTACACGTGTGCGTAAACTACTAATGAGTCGTCGTGAGCTGGATAATCTATTCGGACGTGTAAACCGTGAAGGTATGACATTAACGGCCCTCTCACTGTACTGGTCTCGCTCTTGGGTGAAACTAAAAATTGGCGTAGCAAAAGGTAAAAAGCTGCACGATAAACGTACGGATCTAAAAGAAAAAGACTGGGCAAGAGAAAAAGCACGCGTAATGAAGAGCGCGCTGCGTTAATCTTGACCACTTAAACGCATAGTACTGGACAGCCAATGCTTTTCTGTTACTATGCGAATATTACCTGGGGCTGATTTAGGATTCGACGGGAATTCAGAAGTCTGAGGTGCATGCCGAGGTGCGGTAGGCCTCGTTAACAAACCGCAAAAAAATAGTCGCAAACGACGAAAACTACGCACTAGCAGCTTAATAACCTGCTAAGAGCTCTCTCGCCCTAGCTTCCGCACGTAAGACGGGGATCAACGAGGGATCAAACCCAAACGCGCTAGCCCGGATTCTCCCGCCTGAGAGATGAACGGCGAATTTTAATTCAGGCTAGTCATTCATTAGCGTGTCGGTTCGCAGGTGGGTGGCGAAATTAAAGATCGACTAAGCATGTAGTACCAATGATGAACGGTTTTCGGACGCGGGTTCAACTCCCGCCAGCTCCACCAAACGTTTGGAAAGGGCGGTAACTCTTTGAGTTATCGCCCTTTTTGTATTCACCACTTCGATATTAGGCTGTTTGTACTACATTTTGGTACTAAAACATGCGCTATTTATCTATCTCTAAATCTGGCATTTGGCAGTTTCGCTTTCAAATACCCTCAGAGCACCGACACCTATTCGATGGGCGCAGGGAAATCAAACGTTCACTAAAAACATCATGCAAAGATAAAGCTACGCTTTTGGCATTAGAACTAGAGATACAGGTTCGTCGCACCATTATATCCCCGACTGCAACCACAGCACCAAAGCAAGTCAGACCCATTCAGAACGAAAAAAAGCACCCACCAGCAAAACAGAAAAAGCTTAAGGTGTTATGCCCAGAAAAGATGCTAGAGCGCTTTTGTCTTTATAAGGCTCAGCATATTTCTCCTAAGGCCGTTGGAATGCTGAAAGCTAAGTGCAAAACCGTTCTTGATTTAGTTGGAAAATCCCATCTCCCTTTAATTCGCAGACGCGATGCAGAAGACGCAGTGCAGCTATTGCGACATTACCCCGTAAACATGAAGAAACACCCCCAGTTCAAAGGCCTAACAGCCAAGGAGGCAGTTAAACTCAATAATAGCCTTAATATGCCTACACTCAGTGAAGAGTCGGTAAAAGATTATTGTCAGAAAGCGTCAGGATTCTTTGAGTGGTGCCATTTGAACGAATTTACTGATATCAACCCATTCAAAGCAATTCGCTTCCGCAAGCAACGTAAAGATAGTGAAGCCAAAAACGCATATGCAAAAACAGACTTACAGAAAATTTTTAGTACAGAAATTCATGCGAAGGGAGACTTCATACATCCCTACTACTACTGGCTCCCTCTCTTAGCTTATTTTACAGGTGCTCGGCAGAATGAACTGTGCCAACTCTACAAAGCGGACATTTATCAACAGAGTGGTATTTGGGTGATCCGAATTGATGATCGATATGAGGGACAGAAACTAAAAAATGTAACGAGTCGTCGCGTTATCCCAATTCACCGACAATTAATAGAACTTGGATTCATTAAATACCTACACTCAATCAAACATGAGCGTGTGTTTCCTGAACTGAAAAATTCACGAGATGGTTTTGGTAGCACCGCCTCTAAGTGGTATGGACGCTTTAAAACCAAACTTGGTTTTGGCAAAGGGCATGACTTTCATTCTTTCCGTCATACGGTAGCGACACAACTTAAACAAAAGCGAGTTTCCCATATTGTGGCTGGTGCGATACTAGGTCACACCTTGAATAACATTACCTACGACCGCTACGGGAAGGATCTGAACATTGAGCAAGTGATGACTGTCGTAAACCTGATTGAACCCCTCCCCTTAGATAAGGTGCCAAACTATTCAACTGAGTGACCCTAGCGACCTCTTAAACAGTTATGTGGCTTTAATTTTGGGCGTGATTTCACGCCCAAAAAAAATAAACCCATTAGCTCTTTATTTCAAAATTCAGCTCAAAGCAACCAAATAAACAACTTAAAAACAACAACTTAAAAAACAAGTTGCAGTTAAGTATGCATACATGTATGTGATTGATAGGTTGCTAGTTTTTTTTCTTTACGGGCGTGAAAGACCTTCTTAGATTGATTGGAAAGCAATCGAATAATTAGGAACTATTATGAATTTATCCTCTTCTGTAGCACAAAGCTTACGCTCAAATTTCAGAGATACTGTAAATCTCGAAGCTATCCTCAGTCTTAAAATACCAGTGCAACGAAGCCATAAGACACTAGAACCACTAACAGGTGTCGAACTACTAGATGCTTATACAGATTCACGTATCAAACTCGGCAAATCTAAGCTAAAAAACATCCAGCAAGATCATGAACTTCTTGCGAGAGTATTGCACCTTATCGGTTTTGATGACTTAAACGAGCTTGATCGTTCAGGCGCTGAAAACGTTCGAGACGCCTTGAGCCACTATCCCACAAACGCAAAGAAACACTCTGAGTTTGCGGGACTAACAGGGTACGACGTAATCTTCAAAAATGCGGCCTTGCCAAAGCCTAAACCATGTCTATCCCTTACAACCGTCAAAGGGATAATCGAAAAATTCTCTACTTTTCTTAACTGGAGCAAAGCTCATGGATACGTTAAGGACAATGTATTCTATCGACTTCCAAAAAAGAGTGAAAAAGGTGGTCGGAAACGCCTATGCTTTTCCGACCACCACCTTGCTGCCATTTTCAACATGACAGACTACAAATCTCATCGCTACCTTCATTCTTATTACTACTGGGTACCACTATTGTTACGTTACACAGGGGCAAGGCTAAATGAAATCTGCCAACTAATCTTTGATGATGTAACTCAAGTTGATGGTGTTTACTGTCTTAAGATTAGGGAGAACTTCCAAGGGCAGAGTGTCAAAAATAGTTCATCTATCAGGCTGATCCCTATTCATAATGAATTGATTGCAAAAGGTTTCTTATCATTCGTAGATTCAAAAAACGATGGTCGTCTCTTCCCAGAGCTGCCTCTTGTTGATGGCTACTACTCGACTAACGCTTCGAAGTGGTTTAGTCGCCGTAGAGATTCATTGGGTTTAGGTAAAGGGTTAGATGCACACTCTTTCCGACACACGTTCATCAATGAGTTGAAACAGTTAGGAATTTCCAAAGAGATTATAGAGTGCATTGTTGGCCATAAACATAATTCCGAGTCGTTTGATACGTACAGTGAGCAATACCATCCTAGAATTCTTGCTCCTGTTGTTAATATGATAGATACGAGCCATACCGCATATATTCGCCCATATAATTTAGCGTGATATCTATTTAAACAGCACCACCACAACTAAAAAATATTTTATTAACCCATATATTTTGGGTGAACGGCTTCGCTCACTCAAAATTTACTGAAAGTTTATTTAATGAAAAAAAACACATTGGAAACACTCATTGAACTCGCTATCAATGAGGACTTAGATAATATTAAACAGAACGCTGCTGAGAGCGTTTTTATCTTTGACCGTTTAGTTCTCAAAGGACAGTCAAGTACTCTTTTTGCACCACCGAATGCTGGCAAAACCTTATTAATCATCAACCAACTAAAACAAGCTCATGCAGCAGGTCTTACTAACGATCTATCGGTCTTTTATATAAATGCTGATGACACTCAAAATGGAGTTATTGAAAAAACTGAAATTTTGGAAAGTATTGGGGTTCACGTGCTTGTTCCCGGATATAACGGCTTCGAATCACATTCTCTGTTAGCCATCTTAGACGGATTATCTGATGATGATGCAGCAAAGGATGTTGTGATCATTGTGGATACTCTTAAGAAGTTCGCTGACACAATGGACAAAAAACATATGCGTAGATTTGGTATCACTGTCAGAGATTTTGTTATGAGGGGGGGAACCTTTATCGGTTTAGGTCATACCAACAAAAATCGAGATGGCGACAACAAACTTGTCTATTCTGGGACATCAGATCTTGTCGAAGACGTAGATTGTATCTACATGATGGACATTAAATATGACAATACTGACGAAAATGGAACCCAAACAAAACACATTCAACTGATAAACCAAAAACTCCGTGGTAATAATGCCCTTGAGCTGACATTCGCATACCAAAAAGCAGAAAATTTGAAGTATGTTGATATGATAAATTCTGTTCGCAATATCGATGAAAACACGCATAAAAAGGCAAAATCTTTACAAGATGAAGTGTTTAAATATAATGATTATCTTGATAAGTACCCTGATGCTGTTTCATTAATAAAGTCTGTTTTAGATGGCAATAAGATGGATAAAACGGAATTAAGAGATTTTCTTTTAAAAAACACAACATATGGCCGTGACAAGTGCGCTGAAATAATTGACCGTGTATCCGGTAAGCTCATCAACTTTGAGGTTAGCGGAAAAACAGGGGCTTTGTTGCTTAATTCGATGAGAAGACATGGTAGCCCCATGTTGTTCAGTTCTTAAACAATATACTGAGTTTCAG
>NZ_JAWOWA010000019.1:0-86558 GCF_033340195.1 Vibrio sp. 1457 | reverse complement strand
GGTAGTTCAGTTGGTTAGAATACCGGCCTGTCACGCCGGGGGTCGCGGGTTCGAGTCCCGTCCACTCCGCCACTTATTTGAGCGTCGTCTCAATAACACGAATTACAGGGGTGTAGCTCCAATTGGCAGAGCAGCGGATTCCAAATCCGCGTGTTGGGAGTTCGAATCTCTCCACCCCTGCCATACTCTAAAGCCTCAGCAGTAATGCTGGGGCTTTTTTGCATCTGAAGAAAAGAGAATCTGACTAGTTGGAGAGTTGTCGATTCCTCTGATACCAAAGTATCGGGGGATTGAAAGTTCATATCTCCGGGATATTGGTCCACTTCACCTATCCCCCATGTTCATAAGCTCTGGCTTAGGTCAGGGGCTCTTTTATTTCTAACGTATAGTTTCGACGTCAGGTGTATGTTTATCCGACGAATATGGCATACCTTTGCTTCAGATAGTTTTATTTTCTAGTAATGTAATTATTAAATGTTGATGTATCGCTTTGCTCTTTCTGTTTTACTTTCGAATTTTCATAACGCTTTTTCTTCGTTATCGAGCACATCTGATTCACAATCTATTGAAAGGTCAGTGGTTACATTGGCTTGGATGATTACTGACTTGGTTCCTGTTATCATCATGCATTGATGCTAATAATTAGGAAGTAAGTTTATGCCACATTTTCGATTCCGTGCTGTAGAGCCACAAGCTGTTCAGGCATTATCAAAACCTCTTACGGATGAACTTCAGCCTCTAATGGACTGTCCGCGTGAGGATTTTACTTTTGAGTATATCTACACTACGTTTTTCAATGAGGGAGAGGTGAGTGCTGCATATCCTTTTGTCGAAGTGCTTTGGTTCGACCGTGGCCAGGAAGTGCAAGATGAAGTTGCCAAGCTTATTACGCAACAAGTGCGCGGTATCGCTGGTGCCGATATTGATGTTGCAGTTATCTTTTCCGCTTTATCTCCTAAAGCTTATTACGATAATGGCGAACACTACTAAAGGTTAAAGGCTATGAGGCTGAGTTTCATTGTAACTTTGGGTTTATGTTTCTCAGCTTCAGTATGTTCTACTCCTTGGGAGTCTGCGGTTAATCCTACCCGAAACTCTTCCTCCTCTATTGGTAGTTATGCTAACGGTTGTTTAGATGGTGCATTACCCTTGCCTCTCGATGGCGTTGGTTATCAAGTCTTACGTAGTAAAACGAAGCGCTACTATGGGCACCCTAAAACGATAGAGTTTATTGAAAATCTGGCGCTTAAAGCTCATCAAAATCTCAACACCACTCTGCTAATTGGTGATTTATCTTTACCTAGAGGTGGAAGGTTCTCCTCTGGTCATTCTAGTCATCAAACCGGGTTAGATATCGATATCTGGTTAAGACTTGCTGACCAACCGCTTTCTTATAACGAATTACAACTTCCTAAGCCCATGAGTGTGGTGGATTTAAAAGGTTATTCCATACTTAATCATCGCTGGGAAGAACGGCACTTTAAGCTAATTCGGTACGCTTCAAAAAGTAAGGATGTTGCACGAATTTTTGTACATCCTGTTATTAAGGAGCAACTTTGCTTGCAAGAAAACGGCAAAGATCGTTCTTGGTTACGTAAAGTACGTCCATGGTGGGGGCATCATTACCACTTTCACGTCAGGTTGTCTTGTCCTGATTCGAGCGACTATTGTGTTGATCAAGCACCACCTCCAGTAGGCGATGGCTGCGGTGTTGAGCTCGCAAGTTGGGCCCCGAAAGCGAAACCTATTGATACCCCTCCACGGGTAAAAACAACCTCTAAGCCCAAACGAAAAAAAGTCGTTCCACCTCAATGCTTGCCGCTTATCAATCCTAATTAGTGTTACTCTCCAGGTTTATCTGTACTTGGTGATCTCTTTTATGAAACTGGAGAAACATCATACTTTTGTCTACATTGAATAATACCAATACAAAAACTAACCCAATTAGTTTTGGGGACATATTATAGAAATCTAAATTAAACAAAGAGTTGTAGTATGGGTAAGTTGTAATTTCTTTGTTTAGAAAAAGATCTTTCGTCACGATACTCTGGTTTCTTAGCAATATGTCTGTCAGTTGGCTAAAAAGCGATAACAACGCAGACAAGTGTGTTAGGCAGGGATATGCCCTTTTCCTGTTAGAAGAGTAAATCAAGGACAAAACCATGACTATGATTTGTGCAAAAGAATTTGCAGAGTGGTTAAGACACAGATTTAGCAGTGATACTAAAGGAGTCTCTTTGACTCGAGAGGATGTGAATCACCTGACTGGGCGTCAACGCCTTGATCCGGGTTTTGTTAATGATGTGCATTATGAGCTGATGCAATATGGGATGGCTTTCGTTACTGATACGAGCCGAGAAAACTTTTATTTAATACCTGTTTCTCAAGCGGAAAATTGGCGTGAGAGACTAGAGTATCATTTTGAAAAAGAGCTATTCTGCAATATTATCCCTATTGAAAAATCAGGTTGAGAAAAGGTTCAACTTTGATGCCAAAGTTGAACCTAATTGCTCTTATGCTAACCCTTGAATAATCACGAATTTTTCAAGCAACTGCTCTTCAGTTTCGACATGGTTCGGATCTGTGATTATGCATTTTGTAATTGGACACACTGACTGACAGGTCGGCTTTTCGTAATGCCCCTTACACTCTGTACATAGCGCTGGATCAATTTCGAAAATGCTCTCTCCCATACTGATTGCCCCATTGGGGCATTCGGGATCACACATGTCGCAGTTGATGCATTTGTCAGTAATGAGCAAAGCCATGATTACTTACCAGTCGGGTTACGGGTGTCCTGCCCTGAGTTCAAGTTACGCATCAATAGACCGTATTCTAAATCTAGATCTGCTGGTACTGGAATGAAGACGAAGTGACCATTCCCTTTGGCATCCTCAATAGACTCTGACTTACGGTTTTCCATCGCTTCTAGCGTGAAAACAACATTACCTTTTGGCGTCATTAGCTCAAGACTATCACCGACAAGGAATTTGTTTTTCACTTCTACTTCAGCCATATCGCCACGACGTTTACCAGTGAACTCACCGACAAACTGTTGAGCATCAGAGACTGAGTAACCGTAATCGTAGTTTTGGTAAGTATCGTGTGTATGACGGCGTAGGAAGCCTTCAGTGTAGCCACGGTGAGCTAGGCTTTCTAGTGTACCCATTAGGCTTTCATCGAATGGTCGACCTGCTACAGCATCATCAATTGCTTTACGATAAACTTGAGCGGTACGTGCGCAGTAGTAAAACGATTTAGTACGACCTTCAATTTTCAATGAGTGAACACCCATCTTAGTTAAGCGTTCAACGTGCTGAACCGCTCGTAGGTCTTTAGAGTTCATGATGTAAGTACCATGCTCGTCTTCGTAAGCTGCCATTTTTTCTTCTGGACGGTGTGCTTCAGAAAGCAGAACGACTTCATCTGTTGGTTTGCCGCGACCAATTGTGGTTTCAGGGCGCTCGTCTTGTACTTCGACAGGCTGTGCTTCAGTCGGGTCGAATTTCTCTACGATATCACCAGCGTCGTTTTCTTTACCCTCTTCAACTTTGTATTCCCAGCGGCATGCGTTAGTGCAAGTGCCTTGGTTAGGGTCACGTTTGTTGATATAGCCAGAAAGTAGGCAACGACCTGAGTAAGCCATGCATAATGCACCGTGAACGAATACTTCAAGCTCAGTTTCAGGGCAATGCTCACGAATTTCTTCGATTTCTTCTAGAGACAGCTCGCGAGAAACGATCACACGTTCCACGCCATTCGCTGCCCAGAACTTAACGGTTGCCCAGTTTACAGCGTTTGCTTGTACAGAAAGGTGAATTGGCATTTCTGGGAAAGCTTCACGAACCATCATAATTAGGCCTGGATCTGACATGATCAATGCGTCAGGACCCATCTCTACGATTGGCTTAAGATCACGGATGAAGGTTTTTAGCTTCGAGTTGTGTGGTTGAATGTTGCATACCACATAAAGCTTTTTGCCTAGGGCGTGGGCTTCATCGATACCGATTTTTAGGTTCTCGTGGTTAAACTCGTTGTTACGTACGCGAAGGCTGTAGCGAGGTTGGCCAGCGTAAACTGCATCTGCCCCGTAGGCGAATGCGTAACGCATGTTTTTCAGGCTGCCCGCTGGAGATAGTAGCTCAGGCACGAATGCTTTCTCAGTTGTCATTGCTCAATTCTCTTTTATCTGATCACAAGTCAGGCCAATTCCACCTAATGGAAATGGGGCGCAAATTTTACGTCAAAATGTGAACTGTGACTAGGGTAATTGTGCTTCAGATAGAAAAACGCCCTCAAAAAAAGTGAGGGCGTTATGGTTAACCTTTATACAAAATTAAGCGTTAGGATTCGGTAAGCCGCCTAGCGCATCGTATAGGTTGGGAAGGAAAGCACTGAACTCTCCACACATTAGAGAGAAGTCTGCATCAAATCGAGCTGCTTGATCTTCACGTGGAATATCATCGTTTTGATCTTTCAATTCATCAGAGAATTTTAGACGTTTGATGCCTGCATCTTCCGTCATAATGAACTCAATACGATCTTGCCAATTAAGCGCAAGTTTCGTCACGACTTTATCCGCAGCGATGTGGTTGCGGATTTCATCAGTGGTTAGCTCTTGCTTCTTACAGCGAATCACACCACCTTCTTCAAGTACGGATTTTAGCTCAGCTTCGTCCATCATGCTGATACCTTGAGGTGTGTCACCGCTTTTCACCCACTCGGTTAGCGTAGTTTCAATCGCCACTTCTGGAATAGCAGGAACAACAGGTAGACTACCCATGGTTTTACGAAGCAATGCTAATACATCTTCTGCTTTTTTATAGCTGCTTGCATCAACAAGGATAAAACCTTCTTTTGGCATGATGAGTACGTGAGTGTGGCTGCTGCGGCTGAATGCGCGCGGCAGTAAATCCATTACGATGTCATCTTTCAGGTTGTCTTTCTCTTTCTTCTTCAGAGGACGACCTTCTTGCGCTTCCATTGCTTCTACTTTTGCATTCAATGATTCTTTGATCACAGAGGCAGGTAGCATTTTCTCTTCTTTCTTGGCGCAAATCAGAATGCGGTTTTCTGACACGTGAGTCATCATATCGCCATGTCTACCCATTGCACTGACCCAGCCAAATTTCTGTTTGTCTTGACTGCCACACGGGGTGAATTGGAATTCAGACAGCTGAGTTTCTAGTTGTTCGGCGTTAAAAGTAACCTCGCGGTTAACGCGGTATACCAGACAGTTTTTAAACCACATAAATCTTCTCTAGGCTTGATGACAAGGGACTAATCATAGGGAATTTTTGTGCTGATGTCTTAATAGAAATGAAAAATATCCGAATGAACCTCAAAAGAAAGTTATATGAAAATTTGTTTTCAAAGGTCACAAAAGTGTCATAATTGGTAGTGATAATGCTTATGCAAAGAGAGGCGCTTTGTCTCTTAAATTCATTAGCTCAACGAACATAAGGTTACTCAATTATGTCTAGAAGGATTCTGGTTGTTGAAGACGAAGCTCCTATTCGCGAAATGCTGTGCTTCGTACTTGAGCAGAAAGGTTACCAAGCGGTAGAAGCGGAAGATTACGATACTGCAGTAACCAAACTGGCTGAACCCTTCCCTGATTTAGTTTTACTGGATTGGATGTTACCAGGCGGTAGTGGCATTAACTTCATCAAACATATGAAGCGAGAGGAATTAACGCGCAACATTCCAGTTGTGATGCTTACCGCTCGTGGTGAAGAAGAAGATAAAGTGCGTGGTTTAGAAGTCGGTGCGGATGACTACATTACTAAGCCATTCTCTCCTAAAGAGTTGGTTGCACGCCTAAAAGCGGTGATTCGTCGCGTTACCCCTACTGCACTAGAAGATGTAATTGATGTACAGGGATTGAAGCTTGACCCTGTATCGCACCGTGTTACGGCTAATGATGCGCCATTAGACATGGGCCCTACAGAATTTAAGATGCTTCATTTTTTCATGACGCATCAAGAACGCGTATACAGCCGTGAGCAGCTATTAAACAATGTTTGGGGCACTAACGTGTATGTCGAAGACCGTACGGTTGATGTTCACATTCGCCGCCTGCGTAAAGCATTGGAAGCTGCAGGGCATGATAAGCTGATCCAAACTGTTCGTGGTGCTGGATACCGCTTCTCGACGAAGGCATAAATTAACACGCAGCTTATCGGTACCATTTCTGGAGTTATGAGTGGTTGAAAGATTAACGTGGAAAAAGCTGGCTTGGGAGCTGGCTTTTTTTTACACCCCATGGGTGATAGTAGGTTGGATATTCGGTTATATGCCGTGGTTGCTTTTGGCTGCTACGGCATTGCAGCTTGTGTGGCATTTGCATAACCAAGTACGTTTATCTTCTTGGTTATGGGATGAAAAACGCCTCACGCCACCATCTGGTAGCGGTAACTGGGAATCTTTGTTCAATGGGTTGTATCGCTTACAACAGCGCCAACGCCGCAAACGAAAAGAGCTTACTAATCTTATTCGTCGATTCCGAAATGGTGCAGAATCGCTACCCGATGCGGTAGTGGTATTCCGTGCTGAAGGCAATATTGTTTGGTGCAACAAGCTGGCTCAGCACTTACTGGGCTTCCATTGGCCAGAAGATTCAGGTCAACCTATCTCCAATCTCATTCGTACACCTGATTTTATCAAGTACCTCAACAAGAAAGACTTTTCAGAGCCATTAGAAATGCGTTCACCACTCAATGTCGAACGCATGCTAGAACTACGTATCGTACCGTATACCGAAGGTGAACATTTGATGGTGGTGCGTGATGTTAGCCAGTTAAAACAACTTGAGGGAATGCGTCGCAACTTCTTTGCCAACGTATCTCATGAACTGCGTACACCAATGACGGTGCTACAAGGTTATCTTGAGATGACAGAAGATCCTGATATGGTCGTGGGTCCTATGTGGAGCAAAGCTCATGGTGTCATGACGGAGCAGCTTAACCGCATGAACAGTTTGGTGAACCAACTACTGACACTATCTAAAATTGAAGCGGCACCTATGCATGAGCTTGAGGAAGTCGTGAATGTGCCCGCGATGCTTGAAGTGTTAGAAAAAGAGGCGGTTAGCCTTAGTGGGGACAACCAACATAAATTGAAATTTGATGTTGATGCTAGCCTACGCGTGCTGGGCGATGATGACCAGTTACGTAGTGCTATCTCTAACCTCGTTTATAATGCCGTCAAATACACACCGCCTGGTGCGAACATTAATGTTCGTTGGTTCCAGACCTCTCAAGGCGCATGCTTAGAGGTGGAAGATAGTGGTGATGGTATTGAACCTCAGCACCTCCACCGACTTACTGAGCGTTTTTATCGAGTGGATAAAGCAAGATCACGTGATACTGGTGGAAGTGGTTTAGGGCTTGCCATTGTAAAACACGCGCTGAGTCACCATGACTCTCATTTAGAAATTCACAGTGAAGTAGGCGTGGGTAGTAAGTTTTCTTTCGTATTGCCTGAGCGTTTGGTGGTGAAATAATGGCTTTACGATTAGCAAAAACATTCAGTTTATTCGCGCTTGTTTGTTCTTTTATGGCTGCCGCTCAAGATAAACCATTGCCGAGTTATCATAAAACGACGGGGATTGTCGGGAACTTGCTCTCTGTTGGCTCCGATACACTTGCGGGTATGACAACGCTTTGGGTTGAAGAGTTTAAATCCATTTACCCGAATATTAATGCGCAAGTCCAAGCGTCTGGCTCTTCTACTGCCCCTCCAGCATTGACCGAACAAACAGCTCAGTTTGGTCCCATGAGTCGCCCTATGCGTTTAAGAGAGATAGAAGCGTTTGAACGTGAACATGGCTACAAGCCAACGGCGCTTAGGGTAGCCATCGATGCAATCGGTATTTTTGTTCATCAAGATAATCCAATTCAAGGTCTTAACTTTAGTCAATTAGATGCTTTGTTTTCTGCCACGCTACGCTGTGGCGAAAGTCAATTTGTAACAAACTGGCAGCAACTCGGTCTTGAATCACAGTGGGCAAAGCGAAACGTACAGTTGTTTGGTCGTAACTCCGTTTCTGGAACTTATGGTTACTTCAAAAGTAATGCCTTGTGTGGCGGCGATTTCAAGACTCGAGTTAACGAGCAGCCAGGCTCCGCGTCAGTAGTGCAAGCTGTAGCGTCAACCATCAGTGGAATTGGTTATTCCGGTGTTGGTTATCGAGTGGCAGGCGTGCGCTTAGTCCCTGTGGCTAAAATGGGAAATGACTACGTGACTCCAACGCGAGAACATATTGTTAGTGGTAAGTACCCACTATCACGTTACTTATATGTTTACGTGAATAAGCACCCTGATTACCCATTAACACCAATTGAAGCTGAGTTTATTCGCTTTATCTTTTCTGCTCAGGGACAAGCGTTGGTTGAGAAAGATGGTTATGTGCCCATTACGGCAGACTTTGCAGAAGAAGAGTTAAAAAAAGTCGGCCTGTAAGCCGACTTTTTATTTAGGTATGAAGAGTACGAGATCAGAAAGTGAGTGTCCACTTCGCGCTGTCCCAACGTTCTTGTTCTTCCTGTAAATCCGCGTGAAGTAATTTATTGTTTTCTAGCCATGCTTCATCTGTGCATGTGAGAATCCATTCGTCATTTTTGATAGATAAGGTGATATCAGGCAATGGATCTTCATTACGCTGCCCATTTAATATGATAGAAAGTCGTAATATTTTGATGAGGCTTATAACGTCACTCTGTTTATAGAGGTTGAAATCTGGTAGTTCTTGCAATTTGAGCGCTTTACGCTGGAAGCGAGCTAATGTTGCAAGCACTAATTGCTGCTCACGGTTGAAGCCTTGTAGGGTGGAGTGCAACAGAATATAAAAAGAGTGGCGATGGAAACTACGCAAGTTAATACTTAATCCGACTTCATGAAGCAACGCTGCCCACTCTAGTAAGTCAAATAACTCACTCTTTTTCTTAATGCCTAGTTCAGAGCGTACCTGACATAACATCTCACGTGCATGACCCTTCACACGAGCGGCATGCTCTAAGTCGACTCGGTGCTTGTTGGCTAAATTTTCTGTGGTGCGCATGCGAATATCGGAGCGTGCGAAACGTTCTTCCATTTCGTACAACAGGCCTTCGCGTAGAGCACCATCGGAGAAAAACATTTGCTCAATGCGAAGCGCTTTGAAAATCGCGGACAAAATCGCTACGCCTGCTGCGAATACGGGTTTACGTTCTTCTGTTAGACCCGTCAGCTCAATATCTTCAATTGAATCAAATTTACACAGAGTTTCGATAAGTGTATCCAGTCGACTCGCTGTGATCAGGCCATCTTCAAAACCTAATCCTACTAGCACTTCTTGAATCGCTTTGATGGTTCCTGATGAGCCGAGAGCAATATCCCAGCCCTTTTTACGATATGTTGAAGCAATGGACTCGAGTTTTTGTTCGGCCGCTAACATGGCCTTACTGAAGTTTTTGCCTGATAGTTTGCCGTTTTTAAAGTACTGTTCTGTAAAACTGACGCATCCCATCTGTTTACTGTTGAGAAGCTCAGGCTCAAATTCTTGTCCAATAATCATCTCGGTACTGCCGCCTCCGATATCGATGACTAGTTTGGAGTTGGATTCTACTTGAGTGTGCGCGACGCCTAAGTAAATCAGGCGGGCTTCTTCTTCTCCAGGGATAATTTCTATTGGGAAAGGCATCACTTCTTTCGCACGCTCGATGAAAAGGTGGGCATTTTTAGCGCGTCTTAGTGTGTGTGTGGCGGCGATACGTACATTTGACTCATCAAGCCCTTGCAGCCTCTCAGCGAACATGGCTAAGCATTCTAGCGCACGCTCCATTGCGGCGTGACTTAAGTTCAATTCACTGTCGAGTCCTGATGCTAAGCGAACACGTTGTTTATGACGACTAACCAGTTGTAGGTCACTGCCAACAACTTTGGCCACCACCATATGGAAACTGTTTGAGCCGAGGTCTATCGCGGCAATGTAGCGAGTATCTTGTTCAAGTATTTGAGGCATCTGAATTTTGTTTTCTAGTTTGCTTTTCTATATTTTTAAGATAGTCATAGATAGCGATTTGAGAGCGAACTTTTTTGCGATTACCTCGTGGTACGTAAGCGTTACTCATTTCTTTATCTATTAAACGAGCCTTTACTGTATCGGTAAAATGGATATTCGTTATATCAATAATTCTCTGTTTCAAACGTGGATCACGGACTGGTACTGCTACCTCGATACGGTGATCAATATTTCTTGTCATCCAGTCTGCGGAGGAGATATAAACTTGCGGATCGCCATCATTGTGGGTGATCACCACGCGAGGGTGCTCAAGAAAGCGGTCAACAATACTGATGATGCGAATATTGTCGCTGATCCCCTCAATGCCCGGTACTAATGAGCACATGCCTCGAATGATCATGTTTATTTTTACACCGGAAGTACTTGCTCCATAAAGCTTATTGACGATGCCTTTATCGACTAGGTTATTGACCTTGATCGTAAGAGCGGCTTTTTTCCCTAGCTTGGCATTCGCAATTTCATTATCAATTAAGCGGTAGATTTGGGTTCGAGAATTACGAGGAGATACCATAAGGTGATTGAACTTCACTGGTCGGTATGGATTCTCAATGTAACCGAAGACATTACGGACTTCATTAGTAATTTCTTGATCTGCCGTAAGTAGGGAGAAGTCGGTATAAATTCGTGCCGTCTTCTCATGGAAGTTGCCTGTGCCGATGTGTGCGTAACGAATAATTTCTTCACCTTCGCGGCGGCTAATCATCAATAGCTTTGAGTGAATCTTAAGGCCAGGCGCACCAAAGATGACGTGCACACCCGCTTCGGTTAATACTTTTGACCATTCGATATTGGCTTCTTCATCAAAGCGAGCTTGCAGTTCGACGACCACAGTGACATTTTTGCCGTTGTGCACCGCATCAATTAAAGAGTTCATCAAGCGAGAATCTTTCGCGACGCGATAAATGTTAATCTTGATACTAAGTACTTTGGGATCGAAGGAGGCTTGGCGCACTAACTCACTAATGTGGTCAAAAGTGTGGTAGGGATAATAGAGCAGAATATCTTTCGCTTTAATCGCGTCAAAGCTGTTGGCATAACCTTCGAAATCGGCACATTTCATTGGCGGGAGAGGTTTATTTTCAAGATATTCTCGTCCAACATTTGGAAAGCCGATGAAGTCTTTAAAGTTGTGATAGCGTCCGCCGGGGATAAGGTTATCGTAGTTAGAGATATTAAGTTTGTTACACAGAAACTCTAACATTTGAGGCGGCATATCGCGTTCGTAGACGAAGCGAACGGGCTTTGCTGTCAGTCGCTGATTGACACCCTCTGACATTTGTTCAAGCAAGCTGTACTCGATTTCATTGCGTAAATCGTATTCAGCGTCACGCGTCATTTTCATCGCATAGCCGCTAAGCTCATCATAATCAAAAAAGCCTTTGAACAGCTCGTCCAAACAGTGGCGGATAATATTATCAAGTAAGATGATGGTTTTTCGACGCTTTCCTTTCTGTTCTGGTACCATCACAAAGCGGGGAAGGTGATCGGTCGGAATTTCGATCAGAGCGTACTGGTAATGTTCTTCTTTACGCAGTTCTACGGCGATGTAAGCGTACTCGTCTTTGAGAAATTGCAGAACATCGATCTCGTCTTTCATTAGGAGGGGAGTGATATGCGGCATTACCTCTCTACGGAAGTATTTCGCGATCCACTTTTGTTGCGATTCATCCAGTTGTTGCTCGTTGACCAAGAAAATGCGACGTCGCGCCATTTCTCGAATCAACTCGCTGTAAAGCTCATCAAATTGTTCGTTAAGCTTTAGTGCTTTCGACTGCATTTTGGTTAACAGTCGTTTAGGGCTATCACTGCCACCGCGCTCTTGGCTGATTAGGATTCTGCGCTTCACGTCCGCAAAGCGTACTTTGTAAAATTCATCTAAATTGTTGGAAAAGATCCCAAGAAAGCGAATACGTTCGATCAAAGGGACGGTTTTATCGGCAGCTTCTTGTAATACTCGTTCGTTGAAAGACAACCAACTCAGTTCTTTTTCTATATATAGTTTTTCTGCGCTCATAACCTTACCTAGCCAAAAGTGAAGTATTACGTACTCATCTTGGAAAAATGGATGAGTGAGAACATTATGAGATTTTCATTACAGATTTATTTCATACCACGCATTGCATAAGAGTTGTATTCTTTTCAGGTGTTTAATGTGATCTGTAATATAATTGTCATCTTAACGACATATTCTAGTACTAAGTCAAAAAAGGTAGAGATTTAAATGGCACAAGCCGAGTTTTCATTGCAGGAAAAAGATAAGAAACGACTGATAAAAGATCGTTTAGTTCGACTTGCAGTGACATCTGGTGGTGTCGGCGTACTCGCGGCGCTTATTTTGATCTTTGTCTACCTCGCCATGGTGATCATTCCGCTTTTTTCTGATGCGGAGATCAAAACCAACCAAGCCATTCGAGCCACTCATATTGAAACACCACTTGCGATTTCAGTGGATGATTACGCTCAGCTCGCGTTCGTTCTAACCCAAAGTGGTGAGATTCAATATTTGTCGATGGACGATCCTACGAAACCTGCGGTGTATACACAGCAAATCGCCCAGAAACCCGTTGCTTTCTCTCAATCTGCTCCTGGGCTAGGTTGGTATGGATTTGTTGATGGGCAGGGTAAAGCGAACCTTTTCAAGCCAGAATTTAATGCTACATTGAGAGAAAATACACGTCCTCCGGAAGTGATTGAGCTAGACACCAGCATGGATCTGACACTAAGTACGCCTCAAGATCCTGTGACTCAGTTTGTATTTGCAGCTTCGACGCCCTTACCAACGGTTGTTTGGCAGACGCAAAGTGGTGAAGTGAAAGCTCGCTGGCAAGTGGCTTCGTCTTTGGGTACGTCTCCTACAACGATCGATTTTACGTTCTCTTCAGGCTTTAATACGCCTCAGCAAATGTTGTTGACACCTGACGGTGAAACGCTTTATTTGCGCGATGGCTCTGAGTTGATCGTGTTAAAGAAAACCGCACGTAAATTTGCTGTGCGAGAGGTGGTCGATCTCACTCAAGGTGATAAGAAGCATTCCGTTCGTACGATAGACTTATTGGCTGGTGCTTACTCGCTTTTGGTGACGCACAACGATGGTCGGGTGTCGCAATGGTTTGATACGCTGCAAGAAGAAAAACGCACGTTAACGCATATTCGTGATTTTAAATTGGCATCAGAGCTTAAGTATTTGTTGCCGGATTCTCATCGAAAAGGATTTTATAGCTTTTACACCAACGGCACGTTGCAAAGCCATTATACAACCAGTGAAAAACTGGTGTTGTTTAAGCGTGCGTACAATCAAGCGCCCGCAATCGCAGCAATGTCTAACAATGAACGCTACTTAATCACTTGGCAAAATAATGCGTTAAATGTTGCGGAAGTGGACAATGCCTATCCGGAAGTTTCATTGTCTTCATTATGGCAAGAAGTGTGGTACGAAGGGTATCCTGAGCCTGAATTTGTGTGGCAATCGACTTCGGCGAGCGATAACTTTGAGGCTAAGTTCAGCCTAGTACCTATTGCGTTTGGAACGATAAAAGCGGCGATGTTTGCGATGCTGTTTTCAGTACCGCTCGCAGTGCTAGGTGCTATTTATACGGCTTACTTTATGTCGCCACGCATGCGTCGTGTAGTAAAACCGTCGATTGAGCTAATGGAAGCACTGCCGACGGTGATCATAGGTTTCCTCGCGGGATTGTGGTTCGCGCCTATTGTCGAAGATCATTTGATTACGATCGTCGTTATGCTGTTTGTTTTGCCCTTGAGCACCATGATTATGGGCGGGCTATGGGCATTAATACCGCAACCTTTGCGGAATCGTCTGCCTAATGGTTGGCATGCTTTAGTGCTCATGCCTGTCATATTGGTACTGATTGGGCTTGGAGTGTGGATTTCGCCTACGATTGAGCAGACGTTCTTTGGTGGCGATATGCGCTTATTCTTAACCGAGCATGGTATTGGTTACGATCAACGCAATGCATTGGTGGTGGGGTTAGCGATGGGGTTTGCTGTTATCCCGACGATTTTTACCATTGCCGAAGATGCCATTTTCTCTGTACCGAAGCATTTATCGGATGGCTCTTTGGCATTAGGGGCCACGCCTTGGCAAACTTTAATCTATGTTGTCTTGCTTACTGCAAGCCCAGGTATTTTTTCTGCCATTATGATGGGCTTGGGACGCGCTGTTGGCGAAACCATGATTGTATTAATGGCAACGGGCAATACGCCATTAATGGATTGGAATATTTTGGAAGGATTGCGCAGCCTGTCGGCGACCATCGCCGTTGAGTTGCCAGAGTCGGAAGTTGGAAGTTCGCATTATCGCCTGCTGTTCCTAGCTGCATTGATTTTATTTGTGTTTACGTTTGCAGTAAACGCGCTTGCGGAGTGGGTTCGTCAGAGACTGAGAGATAAGTACCGTGCGTTGTAATAATGGTTTGAATAAAGAGCGAGTAATAACGTGTTAAATTGGATTCGTTCTGGCGCACCGTGGATATGGCTAACAGGCGGTGCAGTCAGCATCAGTTTGTTGTCGGTATTAGGGTTGTTACTCCTTATCGGCTGGAAAGGCCTGACTTACTTTTGGCCAGCGCCTTTGTATCAGTGGAATGTTGCAGCGCTGACTCCTGTACAAGGCGAAGTGCTACATGAAAATACTATTCTGATTGGTCAAGTGTATGAGCGCAGCTTTGTACCGAAGAGTTATTTGCCTGAAAGCGCAGCACAACAGTTAGAAGAGGATGAAGATTTTGCCACGCGACTCAACATCAAAATCGCTAACCGAGAGTTGTATCCCGCCGATTTTATCTCCGTATTGCAAATGCAGTTGGATGAGCCCACGACGCCAGAAGAGTGGGCGGTGATAGAGCGCAGTAGCGGTGGTTATTTCTTTGGTAAGCTGGTGGCGTTTCAAGATGGTGATAATATATACACCAGTGATATTCAATCGGTACTAAATAAAAAGCTTGATGATGCAGAAACTCTGCGCCATGAGATTGATTCTTTGGTGGTCGATCAGCTTAAAGAGCTTGGTTGGAAGCTAGAGCAGTTGCGATTAGAAAAGCGCAAGCATGAATTGAATGACACGCTGACAGAAAGCTTCTTAAACGAAAACCTGACGAAAAAAGAGCAGATAGAAAAAGCGCTTGCGACGTTAGATTTGCAACTTGATGGTTTACGACTTCAGCTCTCTGACTATGCCTTGATTGTCGAGGATATGACGGGGTCACAAGTATCGATTCCGCTCGAAGACATTTTGGACTACTGGTATCCAAACCAAATGTCACTGCCTGATAAAGTCATGCATTGGGGAAAACAGGTTTGGAAGTTTTTATCTGAAGATCCAAGAGAGTCTAACTCCGAAGGAGGCGTGTTCCCTGCGATATTTGGTACGGTTTTCTTAGTACTCATCATGTCGATCATTGTGATGCCACTCGGGGTGATCGCCGCTATCTATCTACATGAATACGCTAAGAATAACGCTCTAACCAGAGTTATTCGTATTGCGGTTATAAACCTAGCGGGTGTTCCATCGATTGTTTATGGCGTGTTTGGTTTAGGTTTCTTCGTTTATACGATTGGTGCCTCTATCGACAACGTATTCTATGCGGAGAAGCTACCGGCACCAACCTTTGGTACGCCGGGTTTGTTATGGTCAGCACTAACTCTTGCCGTGCTGACGCTTCCAGTTGTGATTGTGACGACAGAAGAAGGTTTAACTCGAATTCCGAGCTCCGTACGACATGGCTCTCTGGCACTTGGTGCAACTCAGTTCGAAACGCTGTGGCGCGTGGTTTTGCCTATGGCGACGCCAGCTATTATCACAGGTTTGATCCTTGCGATTGCGCGTGCAGCTGGCGAAGTAGCGCCACTGATGCTGGTGGGAGTCGTGAAATTGGCATCCAGTTTACCGGTTGACGGACAATTCCCTTATGTGCATTTGGATAGAAAGTTCATGCATTTAGGTTTTCACATTTACGATGTTGGCTTTCAAACCTCCAACATCGAAGCGGCGCGACCATTAGTTTATGCTACCTCTTTCTTACTCGTGACAGTGATTGTCGGGCTAAACTTAACAGCAATCAGTATTCGCAATAGTTTACGAGAAAAATACAGAACGTTAGGACAAGATTAAGTATGTTTAATTTTGATAGTACATTAGGTTATGAGCCACCATTGGACGTTCATAATTTAACGGATGAACAAACAGCAATCTCAATCGAGAACCTTAATCTGTTCTATGGTCAAACTCAGGCGCTGCATGATATTTCGATGCGAATTCCCAAAGGGCGAGTCACCGCTTTTATCGGTCCTTCAGGGTGTGGAAAGTCGACGTTATTACGTTGCATCAATCGCATGAACGACTTAGTGGAAGGGTGTCGAGTCACAGGTAAAGTGCGTCTCCATGGCAAGAATGTTTATCATCCTAATGTCGATGTTGCGACACTTCGACGCCGAGTGGGGATGGTGTTTCAAAGACCCAATCCATTTCCTAAGTCTATTTATGAAAACGTAGTTTATGGCTTACGCTTACAAGGTGTAAAAAACAGCCGTAGTTTAGATGACGCAGTGGAGCGATCCTTGCGCTCAGCGGCGTTGTGGGATGAGGTAAAAGACCGCTTGCATGAGAACGCATTTGGCTTATCTGGGGGGCAGCAACAGCGCTTGGTCATTGCGCGGGCGGTGGCGATTGAGCCGGAAGTCCTGTTATTGGACGAGCCAACATCAGCGTTGGATCCAATCTCAACTTTAACTATTGAAGAGCTTATCAATGAGCTGAAGACTCAATATACTGTCGTTATCGTTACCCATAACATGCAACAAGCGGCGAGAGTGAGCGATCATACTGCTTTCATTCATATGGGTAAGTTAATTGAATACTCTGACGCGGACTCGATCTTCACCTCGCCAATGAAGAAGCAGACCGAAGATTACATTACGGGTCGCTACGGTTAAGTCGCGACTCTATACGGAATAAGGAACATCATGCACTTTGGACGTCATATTTCAGGACAGTTTAACGTAGAGCTAGAATCGATTCGTACTCATGTATTAACCATGGGTGGCTTGGTAGAACAGCAGCTTTCGTATGCTATTCAAGCCTTGCATAAAGAAGACATCGAACTGGCGCGTAAGGTTGTGCGTGACGATCATAAAGTGAATGCGATGGAAGTCTCGATCGATGACGCCTGTACACGCATTATTGCTAAGCGTCAGCCAACGGCAAAAGACTTGCGCTTAATCATGGCTATCATCAAAACGATCACTGATTTAGAACGCATCGGTGATGTGGCGACACGCATTGCTTACGTTGCCATCGAAAGCCCATCATCAAAAGAACGACAATTCCAAGTGTCGTTAGAGCCTCTCTGCCGTCAGGCAATTAACATGCTGCATCAGGTTTTAGATGCGTTTGCCCGCATGGATGTAGAAGCGGCAGCAGAGGTGCATAAACAAGATGACAAACTAGACGCCGAGTATGAAGCGGTGATTCGTCAGTTGATGACTTACATGATGGAAGATCCAAAAAATATCCCTAATATTCTGCAAGTGATGTGGTCGGCACGCGCGATTGAACGCGTGGGGGACCGCTGCCAGAACATCTGTGAATACATTATTTACTTTGTGAAAGGGAAAGATGTACGCCACCTAGGTGATCAAAGTATTGATGACGTACTGAAGTAACTGACTTCAACAAATAGACCAGCTTTTAGGCTGGCCTATTTATTAGAGAGAAGGAAAGCACGTTAATATTTATCAGGAACGAAGGTCTGATCATCAATGGGCGCTCTGACGTAACCTTCTTTATTGAGTTCAGGCAATTCGATAGGTGAGTACTCAAGTGCTTTGTAATCAATCTGGCTTAGTAAATGACTGATACAGTTCAAGCGCGCTTTCTTTTTGTCATCAGAAGGGACGACCCACCAAGGGCAGTTTTTCGTGTCTGTATAGGCAAACATCTTATCTTTTGCTTCCGAATACTCCGCCCAGCGATGACGTGACTCTAAATCCATTGGGCTGAATTTCCAACGTTTGATCGGCGTATTAATTCGACCTAGAAAACGTTTTTCCTGCTCTTCGTCTGAAACCGAAAACCAATACTTAATCAGAATAATCCCAGAGCGTTGCAACATTCTCTCGAATTCAGGGCAAGAGCGTAAAAACTCCTCGTATTCGTCTGGAGTACAGAACCCCATGACTTTTTCGACACCTGCTCGGTTATACCAACTTCGGTCAAATAAAACGATTTCACCAGCAGATGGTAAATGAGCGACGTAACGTTGGAAGTACCATTGCGTTTTTTCTTTTTCTGTCGGTGCAGGCAGAGCCACTACGCGACAAACACGCGGGTTTAGCTTTTCTGTAATTCGCTTTATCACTCCGCCTTTGCCCGCAGCATCACGTCCTTCAAACAGAACCACCACTTTTAACCCTTTGTGTTTGACCCACTCTTGAAGTTTTACGAGCTCAACTTGAAGGTTTTTGAGCTCCTTTTCGTATTCCTTTTTCTTCAATTTAGACATACACCTTTCCTCACTCCTTGATAAACAATATGTTAGCACTCAAAAGCTATGCGCGTGAGGTTACGGTCGTCTATTTGAGAGCTGCTACGACATCGGTAATGGCTTGTGTACTTGTGATGGGGATTAAAAAATCATCGACATCGGATGCGCCCATTTTGCTTTGTTCAGCAACAAAGGTCATTTGGCTAGGACGTGTGGTTTTGCCTGACAGATGGATTTCAGGAACTTGAGTGTCTTCTACTAACGCACGTGCGTTACTCGCATTAACGCCAGCCCCCGCCATGATTGCTATGCGTCCTTGGGCTTGCTTAACCAAAGCTCTAAGCACATCGTTCCCTTGTGGTGCTGAAGGCGAAAGACCGGAGGTTAAAATACGTTCACAACCTAAGCTGATCACTTCTTCCAAAGCTTTTTCAGCGTCACGACACTGGTCAAAGGCACGA
This sequence comes from Vibrio sp. 1457, assembly GCF_033340195.1. NCBI lineage: Bacteria > Pseudomonadati > Pseudomonadota > Gammaproteobacteria > Vibrionales > Vibrionaceae > Vibrio > Vibrio sp. 1457. Next base: position 67,533 of record NZ_JAWOWA010000019.1, on the reverse strand, counting down.
TGGAAGGTCACGCCTAAGCCAAGCGCTTGAGCAAATTCACACAGCGTAGCCGCGTAAGGCATATGAATATCACCGTCTTGAGTGAGCACGCCGAACACGACACCGTTCAAGCCTGATTGGTGAGCTGCTTCAATATCCCAACGCATCATTTCGATCTCTTCTTCATTGTAGAAGAAGTCACCTTGGCGTGGGCGGATCATGGCATAAACTGGAACACTCGAAAGCTTAGCCGCTTGCTGCATAAAGCCATAACTGGGTGTTAGTCCGCCTAAAGCCAAAGAGGAGCAAAGTTCAATCCGAGTGGCGCCGCCAGCAATGGCGTAGTGCAGAGATTCAATATTATCAATACAGACTTCTAGGTGAGTAACCACGTTCATTCATCCTGCTAACGTTACAAATAGGTGTTGTGGCTAAGATATTAACAGGGCAAGTAAGCAGAATCTGTATGGAGGGGATGATAAATAGAGGTAAAGTTTACGCCAAAGCGTTACCTCATTTTGGCGGTTTATCTGAAGGAAAAAGAAAGCCCAGAGCAGAGGCTCTGGGCTTTGATAGGACTTTACTTAGACTGATTGGCGTTTGCGGTTTTCCGCATTAGCTTATTGCTTTATATACATCCAACCATCACACCCGTTGAGCTAGGGTGAAGGTCTATTATTTTTTGCCTAGGTCAGCTGCGTGCTCAGATAGGAACGCTGCAACACCTTTTGGAGATGCGTCCATACCTGCTTTACCTTCTTCCCATTGTGCAGGACATACTTCGCCGTGCTTCTGGTGGAAGTTAAGAGCGTCAACCATGCGTAGCATTTCGTCGATGTTACGGCCTAGTGGTAGGTCGTTAACTACTTGGTGACGTACAACACCTTTTTCGTCGATTAGGAAAGAACCACGGAAAGCAACGCCTGCTTCTGGGTGCTCAACGTCGTAAGCTTTACAGATTTCGTGCTTAACGTCAGCAACTAGTGGGTACTTAACTTGACCGATACCGCCATCTTCGATAGCAGTGTTACGCCATGCGTTGTGAGAGAACTGAGAATCGATAGAAACACCGATTACTTCAACACCTTTAGCTTGGAAGTCAGCTAGACGGTTGTCGAATGCGATTAGCTCAGATGGGCAAACGAAAGTGAAATCTAGTGGGTAGAAGAATACTACTGCTTTCTTACCTTTAGTGAACTCTGCAAAGTTGAAGTTTTCAACGATTTCACCGTTACCTAGAACAGCTGCTGCAGTAAAATCAGGGGCTTGACGACCTACTAGTACCATTTTTTTGCTCCTAAAAAGTATGGTTAGCTCCAAACCGAATTCAGTTGTGTCGGTTTGGTTCGTGTTTGTACGAGACAAACTATAGTACAGATTGTAGTATTGAAAAAAGCGAAATAAATAGATTGAGTTAATCGAAAAAAACGATAATAACAAAACTCTTAACTCGATCACTGGAACGGCGGTAGATACAAATACAATTATGAATAAATGGCCCAGTTTGAAGCAGTTACACTATTTAGTCACACTGCATGAAACAAGACATTTTAGTGACGCTGCAGAGCGTTGTTTTGTCAGTCAGTCGACTTTAAGTAAGGGTATTCAAAACTTAGAGGAGTTGATTGGCTGTCCGTTATATGAAAAGAAAGACAAGAAAAGTCCACTGGTTTTTACCCAAACAGGAGAAATGGTAGTAAAGCAGGGGCGAGAGCTGTTAGCAAAAGGGCAAGATTTGGTCGAGCTTGGACGTATGTGCCAAGGCGACGATATGCAAGGCCAGCTAAAAGTAGGATGCATACCAACAATTGCTCCGTTTTTACTGTGTGATTTGGTACAAGAGGTGAACTACCGTTTCCCACAACTGAACCTTTTATTAAGAGAAGACACGACGACAAACTTACTTCAAGCGCTCAGACATGGTGAGCTGGATGTGCTTATTTTAGCGTTACCAGTCGAAATTGATGGGATGGAAAGCCGAGTAGTGGGTAAGGATCCGTTTCGAATGGTTATAAGCGCTAATCAAGCCCAATCGGTCCCTGTGCCGATTCGTTACGCGGATTTACCTGACGAATCCGTCTTTCTACTAGAGAAAGAACATTGCTTAACGGAACATGCGGTATCAGCGTGTAAATTAACAGACAAAGAAAAAATCAATCCGTTTACGGCAACCAGCCTCCATACACTGGTGCAAATGGTTGCGAATGGTTTGGGAACAACGTTCATTCCTCAAATGGCTATCGACCATGGCTTGCTGCATAACCAGAATTTAGTCGTGATCGATCCTCCCGGTAAACAAGCTTATCGCGAAATAGGCTTAGTTTGGCGTCCGAGCTCGTCAAGAACGAAAACATTTAATCAACTTGCAGAAGTCGTTTCAGAGCTGCTTTAGCTATTAGTATTAGCCCTTACTTCTCCATTATTTATCTAAAAGCGCACTGGAAACAGTGCGCTTTCTAGTATTTTATTCTGTTGGTAAACTTTGACTTGTAAAATTTTACAGCTCTTCTTTGATGAAGCTTTCATAAAATAGTGAAATTTCACAATGTTAATTTTACACAAAGCCCTGCATACCTTGTTTGACCCCTGTTTAAATACATCTCTTCAGCCCTTGTGAATACAAGGTGTTTGTTTACCAGTCTATATTCATACGCTTGTTTGAAATGATAAAACGACTTTAAATTTAATGTAATTTTATTACGTAATAACTTACAAAATAAGGCGCTTGATAGATGGTTTTTACCTTGCGGAATAAAACTTTGAATTTTCTGTTTTGTTTATATTGGGGGTTTCACTAAACCCCTTGTTGATATAGCTTATTTAAAGGCCGATACGACTTATGTCTAGATTGAAAATACACGTAGCATTACGCAATCTATCGGCATAGCTAGACGAGTTGAACACAAAGTTAAAGGATGTAATTTGTTGTTCATAACTTACAAATGTAGCTTTACGCTGACTGCCCAAGATTGATAAAGCACGTTAAGGATGAATGATTATGCTTGCTCAGACAGAACAAAAAACACAACAACTAAAGCAAACCCAAGGCATGCTTGAGGTGAATGGAGTCGTTGCTCCAGAACATCAAGCAATTTTCCCTGTTGAAGCCCAAACCTTTTTATCTCTACTGTGTGAAAAATTTGCCGGACGTGTTGAACAGTTGCTGGAAGCAAGAGAAGAGAAGCAAGCACGTATTGATGCTGGTGAGCTACCAGATTTTCTACCAGAGACACAAGACATCCGTGAAGGAAGTTGGAAGATCCTAGGAATCCCACAAGATCTGCAAGATCGCCGTGTGGAGATTACCGGACCAACTGACCGCAAGATGGTGATTAACGCACTGAATGCGAATGTAAAAGTGTTCATGGCAGACTTCGAAGATTCAATGTCTCCTGCATGGAGTAAAGTGCTAGATGGTCAAATTAACTTGCGCGATGCTGTTAATGGCACCATCAGTTACACCAATCCTGGCAATGGCAAACATTATCAGCTGGAAGATGACCCAGCGGTGTTGATCTGCCGTGTTCGCGGCCTTCATTTAAAAGAAAAACACGTTTCGTGGCACGGTCAGATCATTCCAGGTGCGCTATTCGATTTCGCTCTGTATTTCTATAACAACTACAAAGCGTTACTTCAAAAAGGCAGTGGCCCTTATTTCTACCTTCCAAAACTGCAATCGCATCACGAAGCGAAGTGGTGGAGCGAAGTGTTCCATTTCACGGAAGACTACTTCGGTTTGGATACAGGCACGATCAAAGCGACTGTGCTGATTGAAACCTTACCAGCGGTATTCGAAATGGACGAGATTCTGTTCTCGCTTAAAGAACACATCGTTGGTTTGAACTGTGGTCGCTGGGATTACATCTTTAGCTATATCAAAACATTGAAAAAACACTCAGACCGAGTACTGCCAGATCGCCAAGTGGTAACGATGGACAAGCCATTCTTAAACGCTTACTCGCGATTATTGGTACGTACTTGCCATAAACGAGGTGCTTTCGCGATGGGAGGAATGGCCGCATTTATCCCAGCTAAAGACCCGAAAGAGAATCAAAAAGTATTAGACAAGATCCAGACTGACAAATCGTTAGAAGCTAACAACGGCCACGACGGTACTTGGGTGGCTCATCCAGGTTTGGCTGACACTGCTATGGAAGTCTTTAGTGCTGTGCTGGGTGAACGCACCAACCAGTTGGATGTGAGCCGTGCAGAGGATGCGCCTATTACAGCAGCTGAACTGCTTGAGCCTTGTGAAGGCGAGCGCACTGAAGGCGGAATGCGCCACAATATTCGCGTTGCGCTGCAATACATCGAAGCTTGGATTTCTGGCAATGGTTGTGTGCCGATTTACGGACTGATGGAAGACGCAGCAACGGCAGAAATCTCACGCGCCTCTATCTGGCAATGGATTCAACACGGCAAGTCGCTAGACAACGGATTAAAGGTCACTAAAGAGCTGTTCGAGCTCTATCTCAAAGAGGAGATTGAAGTCGTGAAGCAAGAAATTGGCGAGCAGCGCTACCATGCGGGTCGATTTGAAGAAGCAGCAGACTTAATGGCAAGGCTCACGACGAGCGATGAACTGACCAACTTTTTGACAGTTCCTGGTTATGACTACCTGGATTAATAAAGAATAACTGTAACACCAATAACGTGAAGGATTTTCAAGGCAGATAGGGAAGTACTGCCTGAGAACGGAAACTCAACGCACACGCATAAAGTGCAAATTATAAAGAGGGATAGACCAATGACTAACTTAACTCGCCGCCAACAAATTGAAGCTCTGGAAAAAGACTGGGCAACTAACCCACGCTGGAAAAATGTGAAGCGTACTTACACTGCCGAGGAAGTGGTGGAACTGCGTGGCTCTATGGTGCCTGCAAACACAATTGCACAACGTGGTGCAGACAAACTTTGGTCACTGGTCAACGGTAGTGCGAAAAAAGGTTACGTAAACTGTCTTGGTGCGCTAACGGGTGGTCAAGCGGTTCAACAAGCTAAAGCAGGTATTGAAGCGATTTACTTGTCAGGCTGGCAGGTAGCGGCGGATAACAACACCGCTTCGACGATGTATCCAGACCAATCTCTTTACCCAGTAGATTCTGTACCGTCAGTAGTAAAGCGTATCAACAACTCATTCCGTCGTGCAGACCAAATTCAGTGGGCTGCTGGTAAGACGCCTGAAGATGAAGGTGGTATTGATTACTTCCTACCTATCGTAGCGGATGCTGAAGCGGGCTTTGGTGGTGTGCTTAACGCTTACGAACTAATGAAATCGATGATCGAAGCCGGTGCCGCGGGCGTTCACTTTGAAGACCAGTTAGCATCGGTGAAAAAGTGTGGCCATATGGGTGGTAAGGTATTAGTTCCTACGCAAGAAGCGGTACAAAAGCTCGTTGCAGCTCGTTTGGCTGCTGACGTAGCGGGTACAACAACATTAGTTATTGCTCGTACTGATGCGAATGCGGCGGATCTCATTACTTCAGATTGTGACCCATATGATAAAGACTTCATCGAAGGTGAGCGTACTCAAGAAGGTTTCTACCGCGTTCGCGCGGGTATCGACCAAGCGATTTCTCGCGGCCTGGCTTACGCACCATATGCAGACTTGATTTGGTGTGAAACGGCTACGCCATGTTTGGAAGAAGCACGTAAGTTTGCAGAAGCAATTCACGCTGAATACCCAGATCAATTGTTGGCGTACAACTGTTCGCCGTCCTTCAACTGGGAGAAGAACCTAGATGCAGAAACCATTGCTAAGTTCCAACAAGAGTTGGCAGACATGGGCTACAAGTACCAATTCATCACGCTAGCAGGCATTCACAACATGTGGTTCAACATGTTTGAACTGGCGCACGCTTACGCTCAAGGTGAAGGTATGCGTCATTATGTTGAGAAAGTTCAGCGTCCTGAATTCCAAGCAGCTGAAAAAGGCTATACGTTTGTTGCGCACCAACAAGAAGTAGGTACAGGTTACTTCGATAGAATGACCAATACTATCCAAGGTGGTAACTCTTCAGTGACAGCATTGACAGGTTCGACCGAAGAAGACCAATTCTAATTGGCAGAGAAACACTTCCTTAATCAGCGTCAGTAATGGCATTTTGAGCGGCAACCCTGCCGCTCTTTTTTCGTTTAACCGGTGTAAAAACGAAACTTACAACAAAGAGAATACGCTTGCGTACTACTCTTCCTGCTCGATTTCTTCAGGTTCCACTTCTTCTTGCAGTTCCAATAAGTTAATCGCAATGGTCACAAAGTCACTGTCAGTAATGATGCCGACCAATCGACCTTTGGTGACAACAGGTAGACAGCCAACTTTATGCTTTTGCATATAGATAGCGCTCTCTTTGAGCCCCGCGATAGGCTCTGCCGTCATGATATTGGTGTGCATCATTTCGTAGAGCGGTGTGTCTAAAGTAAAAGATTGTTCAGCCTCATCTGGGTGCAAGCTCGATTCTTGAGCAGCAAGAATGTCGCGTTGAGTCACCAAGCCTTGTAAGTGGTTATTGGCATCAACAACCGGAATGTGTCGAATATCAAGCGCATCCATCATGCTTTTTGCATCACGCAAGGTGTGCGTGCGCAGTAAGGTATGAGGATTACGAGTCATCATGTCTTCAACCTTGATCATAGAGACCTCCAGCGGCATTGTCCTTCTCTTAAATATAGAGAATATTTTTCTGTATATCTGGGAGCTAACTCGTTTTTCATCAATTAAATAGCACAATGCTGATGGGCTGCGTAATCTGTGTTTTATTGGTGTTTTTATTAATTTGAATAAGTCGGTTTGTGTGCGAGTCAGTTGGCATTTTTAGTTGATATTGAATGTGTTCCCAAGGTAATCCAATGAATTGAATCGCACATTTTTATTCGCTGGATTTTCCAAGATTCTTCTCTCGAAGAAGATACGTCCAGGCTTACCAAATTGAAGACAGCAACCTAGATGAAACGAACAACGTGTAACAAACTTATTGCGCTGGCAGTGGCGGCATTCAGTGTGCCATCAACACAGGCGATTGTGTTAGGAGATGAACAAACCGATCCTGTTGACCGCGTTACTTTGCGAGCAAGTAATATGGCAGAGTTTCCGCTGTGTGGTGGAACGATGCTGACAGAGCAATGGGTACTGACTGCGGCGCACTGTGTGGTGATGGGACAAGGAACCAATGAAGCAACCTACTATGTGACCCCGCCGGGTGAGCTGTCGGTGAATGCGAATGTGTATGAACTTAATTCTGCAGGGCTTGATAACTTCTATCCGGTGTCTCACGTTGTGGTTCATCCGGATTACACTCGGATTTCAAAAGCTGAGACCGACAGTAATGGCAACGTGAAACCTATCCAAACCGGTTTAGATTCAGACATCGCGTTGCTGTATCTCACGCGCCCAGTGGCAAACGCGAGCTTTGCTGACCTAGCGAGTAAAGTTGACATGGAGAGTATCGAAGCCCGTTTGGTGGCGGATTGGAACGATAATTACCTGACCAATCAACGTGTCGAAAATGTGCAAGTGTTTGGATGGGGGGCTACTCAGCCGGATGCTTCTGAACCTTCTAATACGCTCAAAACCACCATTAGCACATTTTTACCCATCGACAAATGTTATGAGCGTTTAGAAATTGGCAGCAGTTTTCCGGGGATCATTGATTCAAGAGACAACCAAACCAAAATTTGTACGCTACCAACACAAAACCATGTATTGGAGCCAGATAGCCATACTCAATATGGCAACTCTGCATGTAAAGGTGACAGTGGTGGCCCGTTGGTCGATGTGGCGACCGGCAAACAAATTGGTATTGTTAGTGGCGGCCCCCTTATTCTACCAACGTGTGGCTCTTTGACGATCCCAAGTTTCTACACCAAGGTGAGCCACTATTACGACTGGGTACAGTCTTACATCACTGCCGATGCGCCACCAAGTCGTTACATCATTGCGCCGAATTTTATCAAAAGTGCTAACAATGAAAGTGGTGACAATAAAGAGTGTCACGATGGCATTGCGACCAATAACTGTGATTTCAAAGGCTCAGATGATGAAGGTGGCAGTCTAGGGTTTTGGTTATTGGGTTTATTCGTGCCGTTATTCTTGTGGCGAAAGCGTGAGGTTTGATAGGGCGATTGGAATGCCAAACTAATATAAGCAGCGGTATACGCTGCTTTGCTTTTTTCATGTTCTCTCTTTTGGGCTCAAATTAAAAATAGTGCCAAGTAATCGAGGCTTTTCACGTTTTATTACACTCTTCACCATGGCTTTTACTGCTATATTCTGGTGATTTGCTTGCTATTGCAGCATGTAAACATATACTAGTCTGCTGCGAAAAACTCGTCGCAATTTTATCGTCGCCTAGACGTGATTTGACCAATAGATAAGACAAGTAACATGCAAGTATCAGATTTCCATTTCGACCTTCCAGATGAACTCATCGCTCGCTACCCTCAACCAGAGCGTACCGCTAGCCGACTGCTGCAAATGGACGGCAATACCGGAGAGCTCATTGATGGCACATTTACTGATGTATTGGGCCAAGTTCAACCCGGTGACCTAGTGGTGTTTAATAATACTCGTGTTATTCCTGCTCGTCTTTTTGGCCGCAAGGAATCGGGCGGTAAATTAGAAGTGCTGGTGGAGCGTATGTTGGATGAGAAAAGCATCCTCGCGCACGTTCGTTGCTCTAAATCACCAAAACCAGGTACAACCATTATTGTTGGCGAGAATGATGAATATTCAGCAGAAATGGTTGCACGCCATGATGCTTTATTTGAACTGAAATTTAGTTCTGATAAGACGGTACTAGAAATTCTGGAAGAAATCGGCCATATGCCGCTTCCTCCTTACATCGACCGTCCAGACGAAGATGCAGATAAAGAGCGTTACCAAACGGTATATAATCAAAAGCCAGGTGCGGTTGCGGCACCGACGGCGGGCCTTCACTTTGATGATGTTCTCTTGGAGAAAATCAAAGCGAAAGGTGCAGAGTTTGCTTACGTTACTTTGCACGTTGGGGCGGGTACATTCCAGCCGGTAAAAGTGGAAAATATCAACGATCACCACATGCATGCCGAGTACGTAGAAGTACCACAAGAAGTCGTCGAAGCAATTAAAGCGACGAAAGCGCGTGGCGGACGAATTATTGCTGTTGGTACCACATCTGTGCGTTCACTTGAAAGTGCAGCGCAAGACGCATTGCAAAAAGGGACTGAGCTGGCCCCATTCTTTGGCGATACTGAAATCTTTATTTTCCCTGGTTACGAATATCAGCTAGTGGATTGCTTGATCACAAACTTCCACTTGCCTGAATCAACACTGATCATGTTGGTGAGTGCATTTGCTGGATACGAGAACACCATGAATGCTTACAAACATGCGGTGGAAAACAAATACCGTTTCTTCTCGTATGGCGATTCAATGTTCATCAAGAAGAAAACGGCGTAGTTAAAAATAGATTTACGAGTGCTAGCAGTAAGCTAGGAAATAAAGCATCCATTGCTTTGTCTCTCGCAAGGAAAAGCGACCGCTCCTTAAAGTAGGGTAGAGCCCTAAACACTCAGTCAGACTGTTTCTCTGACACCCGGAGGCATCGTGAAATTAAAATTCGATCTTAAGAAGAAAAACGGCAATGCACGTCGTGGTCAACTGACTTTCGAACGCGGCACTGTTCAAACTCCTGCGTTCATGCCAGTAGGTACTTACGGTACCGTTAAAGGTATGACACCAGAAGAAGTAAAAGGCACTGGTGCAGAAATTCTGCTAGGTAATACGTTCCACCTGTGGCTACGTCCTGGTCAAGAAGTGATGAAAATGCACGGTGACCTGCACGATTTTATGAACTGGCACGGTCCTATTCTTACTGATTCAGGCGGCTTTCAAGTATTCAGCCTTGGTAAGATGCGTACGATCACTGAAGAAGGTGTTCACTTTCGTAACCCAGTAAACGGTGACAAGATTTTCATGGACGCAGAAAAGTCGATGGAAATTCAAAAAGACCTGGGCTCTGACATCGTTATGATTTTTGACGAGTGTACGCCTTACCCAGCGACACACGATGAAGCGAAGAAATCGATGGAAATGTCATTACGCTGGGCACAGCGTTCACGTGACCACTTCGAGAAGCTAGAAAACCCGAACAACCTATTTGGTATTGTCCAAGGTGGTGTTTACGAAGATTTACGTGATGTGTCGGTAAAAGGTCTAACGGAAATCGGTTTTGACGGTTACGCGGTTGGTGGTTTGGCAGTAGGTGAGCCTAAAGAAGACATGCACCGTATTCTTGAGCATACTTGTCCTCAACTTCCTGAAGACAAACCTCGCTACTTGATGGGCGTAGGTAAGCCAGAAGACTTGGTTGAAGGTGTTCGTCGTGGTATCGACATGTTTGACTGTGTAATGCCAACGCGTAACGCACGTAATGGTCACTTATTTGTGACTGGTGGTGTGATCAAGATCCGTAATGCGAAACATAAAACGGATACAACACCATTGGATCCGCATTGTGACTGTTACACTTGTCAAAACTACAGCAAGTCGTACCTTCACCATTTAGAGCGTTGTAATGAAATCTTAGGCGCTCGCTTGAATACAATCCATAACCTGCGTTACTACCAACGTCTGATGGAAAGCATTCGTAAAGCAATTGATGAAGATCGCTTCGATGAATTTGTTACTGAGTTCTATGAGCGTCGTGGCCGTGAAGTGCCACCACTAGCAAAAGAGCAGTAATTGAAAAACTAAAAGAATTAAAGCCTTTGGCATGTCGCCAGAGGCTTTTGCTAATAAAGTAGGCTAACGCACGTTATTTTTGAGAGAGCGATCTCTATTAGTTACTCTCAGACTTGAATCTAAAATGCGAAAGCCCAATTTGTTTGATTATCAATAAAATATAATGAGGATGTTTTAATGTTTATTTCTCAGGCTCACGCAGCAGCAGAAGGCGCGCCAGCAGGCGGTGGTTTTGAAATGCTAATCATGCTTGGCATGTTCGCAGTGATCTTTTACTTCATGATTTATCGCCCACAAGCGAAACGCGTAAAAGAACACAAAAACCTAATGGCTTCTATGGGCAAAGGCGACGAAGTTTTAACTAGCGGTGGCCTAGTGGGTAAAATCACTAAGATTGCTGAAGACAATGACTACATTTCAATTGAGCTTAACGCGAACAATGAAGTAGTAATCAAGAAAGACTTCATCACTGCAGTGCTACCAAAAGGTACGCTTAAGTCTCTATAAAACAGCTAAAGGATCCTCGCTGTGCTAAACCGTTATCCATTATGGAAGTACTTGATGGTGCTTTTTGCCATCATCACCGCTGCGTTATACGCACTTCCAAATATCTACGGTGAAGATCCGGCTATTCAAGTTACAGGGGCGCGTGGCGCCTCTGTAGATATGTCAACGCTGGATGCTGTCACTACTGCTCTTAACAAAGAGCAACTTTCTCATAAATCCATTGCTCTCGAAGATGGATCAATTCTTGTTCGTTTTAACGACACTGACACACAAATCAGTGCTCGTGATGTCATCAGCGAAGCGCTAGGCAAAGACACAATTGTTGCACTTAACCTTGCACCTTCTACACCCGATTGGCTAGAAGCGATTGGCGCGTCACCATTGAAGCTAGGTCTTGACCTTCGCGGTGGTGTTCACTTCTTAATGGAAGTGGATATGGATGCAGCGATGGAAAAGCTTGTTGGTCAACAAGAAGAAGCTTTCCGTAGCGAACTTCGTGACGCCAAGATTCGTTACCGTGCAATCCGCCCTTCTGGAAAAGAAGCGGTAGAAGTGTTGTTGCGTAACGAAGAGCAATTAGCAGAAGCGAAAGCAACGCTAGAAAAGAATCACCCGGACATGATTTTTGTCGATTCTGATTCAAATGGCCGTTACGCTCTTACTGCCACCTTTACTGAGCAACGTTTACAAGAGATCCGTAACTATGCTGTTGAGCAAAACATTACGATTTTACGTAATCGTGTCAACGAACTAGGTGTTGCGGAACCATTGGTTCAACGTCAAGGTGCTAGTCGCATTGTGGTTGAACTGCCTGGTGTTCAAGACACTGCTCGTGCAAAAGAAATTCTCGGAGCTACGGCAACGCTTGAATTCCGTGAAGTTGATGATAAAGCTGACCTATCGGCAGCGGCAAATGGTCGTGCGCCAGCAGGTAGTGAAATCAAGATGGACCGTGATGGTCGCCCAGTAGTGCTTAAGAAGCGCGTTATTCTTGGCGGTCAAAGCATCACAGATGCAAGCTCAAGTGTTGATGAATATGGTCGTCCACAAGTTAACATCTCGCTAGACAGCGAAGGTGGTAATAAGATGTCTGCGTTCTCTAAGAAGAACATTGGTAAGCTAATGGCTACCGTGTTTGCAGAATACAAAGACAGTGGCCGTCGTACGCCTGAAGGCAAAGTTATTCTGGATAAGCATGAAGAAGTCATCAACCAAGCAACGATTCAATCGGCTCTTGGTCGTAACTTCCGTATCACAGGTATCGACTCTGCTGCAGAAGCACACAACCTAGCACTTCTACTACGTGCTGGTGCACTGATTGCACCTATCTCTATCGTTGAAGAACGTACCATTGGTCCATCAATGGGCCAGCAAAACATCGATATGGGTATCCAAGCATGTATCTGGGGTATGGTTGCCGTAATGCTATTTACGCTGCTTTACTACCGCGGCTTTGGTTTGATTGCAAACATCGCTCTAATGGCAAACTTGGTGCTTATCATTGGTGTTATGTCGATGATTCCAGGCGCTACCATGACGCTTCCAGGGATAGCCGGTATCGTGTTAACAGTCGGTATGGCGGTTGATGCGAACGTACTGATCTTCGAGCGTATCCGTGAAGAAATTCGTGATGGACGCAGTCCACAACAAGCAATTCACCAAGGTTACGCGAATGCATTCAGCACGATTGCTGATGCGAACATCACAACACTAATTACTGCAATCATTCTATTTGCGGTCGGTACAGGTGCGGTGAAAGGTTTCGCAGTTACTCTATCTATCGGTATCTTAACTTCAATGTTCACCGCCATTATTGGTACACGTTGTATCGTGAACCTGATCTACGGTGGCAAACGCGTTGATAAATTGTCGATCTAAGGCTGGGAATTAATATGTTTCAAATTCTAAAAGCAGAGAAGACGATCGGCTTTATGCGTTGGTCGAAAGTAGCATTCGTTTTTTCAATTATAATGATTGCTGCTTCTATCTTCACTTTGTCAACCAAGTGGCTTAATTGGGGTCTAGATTTCACTGGCGGTACGCTTATCGAGGTAGGTTTTGAACAGCCAGCAAACCTTGAAGAGATTCGTGCAGCACTAGATTCCAAAGGCTTTGGTGATGCGACAGTACAAAACTTCGGTAGTGCTCGTGAAGTCATGGTCCGTCTTCGTCCACGTGATGACGTTTCTGGTGAAACGCTAGGTAACCAAATCATTGGTGCTATCAAAGATGGTACTGGCGAAAGCGTAGAAATGCGTCGTATTGAGTTCGTAGGTCCCAACGTTGGTGATGAGCTAACAGAAGCTGGTGGTCTAGCGATCTTGGTATCGCTGATCTGTATCCTGCTTTATGTATCGATGCGATTTGAATGGCGTCTAGCGGCTGGTGCGGTAATGGCATTGGCTCACGATATAATTATCACGCTAGGTGTCTTCTCGTTTCTACAAATTGAAGTTGACCTGACCATCGTAGCTGCGCTACTGACGGTTGTGGGCTACTCACTCAACGATACCATCGTTGTATTTGACCGGATTCGTGAAAACTTCCGTAAGATGCGTAAGGGTGAACCTTCGGATATCATGGACGCTTCAATCACTCAAACATTGAGCCGTACATTGATTACGTCGGGTACAACCTTGTTCGTAGTAATTGCACTGTTCATGCAGGGTGGTGCTATGATTCACGGCTTCGCAACTGCACTTTTACTCGGTATCACTGTTGGTACTTACTCTTCTATCTACGTAGCATCAGCACTAGCGCTGAAACTGGGCATCCAGAAAGAGCACTTGATGCCACCTCAAGTAGAAAAAGAAGGTGCAGAGTTCGACGAAATGCCATAAGGCAGATTGAGAACCGAAAACAAAAACCGCTGAGCAATCAGCGGTTTTTTTATGCCTGATAGATTTGAAATTTTCATTTTTTTTTGAGGTACTTCCAGCTTGAATTGTAGTTTTTTGATTGAGTTGAATATCGGAAGTATGTTCAACAATTTCGGGAGGAAATAATGTCAAGGCAAGCTGAAATAAAAGTACAGTTACTGAAGTTTGTAGAGATTTCTTACAAGCACAATAAAGGTGTTACCACCAAGCTAGTTACTGGAGGGAAAAGGTTCAAGTTAGCAGTTGATGAGTCAGGTAAAGTAACTTTATCTGGTGAGCTTGGATTTACTAAGTTTGAAGTTTCAAAAGAAATGGTTGAAGAGCTGGGCATAAAATTAAAAGCCGTTTCTGTTACTTTTAAAACTACTCGTGATGGTGTTTTGACATACAGTGGGAGTGTTTCTCTTTTTGGTGTTGTTTCCTTTGGAGTTACTGGGCAGGTAAATGTCCGTGAGCTTTTAGAGCAGTGCGAGTGGGGGCTTTGTAAGTACAGATTTAAGCCGAGTAAAATTGATCAAGCGCTCCGTGAAGCTGGGGTTTAGTTGGTTATGCTAAATAGAATTCTACCTATTCCGGTTTTACTAAGTGTTTCAACGCCCTGCATCGCAAGTCCACTCCACGATACTTACCTTGATATACGTAATAATTTATACAAGATGCAGTATATAGAGGTGGTAGAAGCTATGGCAGGACCAAATCTATCGATTGAAGAGCTGAACAGTATTAAGTCTCACCCAATAAAATTTGGTCATCAATTTCCATTTTTATCATCTATCCCATCAAGTTTGGTTACAGAGCTGTCTTACTTTGAAGAGTACAGTGAGGATGGAGGAGTTGGATGTCTTTCTGTAAACGGCTTTGGTGATGTATACCAGCCAGTCACGGTTTCGCTGCAGTTTTTAATGAAGGAACAAATATGGAAGGTTAAGCACGTAAAAATAGACCACTTATCTGACTACGACCGTTTCTACAAACAGGCTGATTGTTCGAAATAAAAAAGCCCCGCTCAATGAGCGGGGCTTTCTAAAGTCATCAGCGTGACGGGCTATATATGACTTTCAAATCTTACTTAAGGATCGCGCTGTTACCGTTTTCGCGGATGTGCTTAAGGATAGATTTTACGCCACGAGCGCTTGAAGCAACGATGTTACCAGACTTCATGTAGTCAGTGCCGCCAGCAAAGTCTGTTAGGATTGCGCCAGCTTCACGAGCAATAAGCTCACCTGCTGCCATATCCCAAGGTTTTAGGCCTAGCTCGAAGTAACCATCAACACGACCAGCAGCCACGTAACAAAGGTCAAGAGCAGCAGAGCCGCTACGACGGAAATCAGCACATTCAGTGAATAGCGCACCAACGATCTTGATGTAAGACTCAGCGTGTTGTTTCTGCTTGAATGGGAAGCCTGTTGCTAGAACAGTACCTTGAAGGTCTTTTAGTTGAGCAACACGAATACGTGCACTGTTTAGTTGAGCGCCGGCACCGCGTTGTGCAGTGAATAGCTCGTTTTGCATTGGATCGTAAACACAAGCAACTTCAGTTTTGCCCTTAATACGAACAGCGATAGAAACCGCGAAAGTTGGGTAACCTTTTACAAAGTTAGTGGTGCCATCCAGTGGGTCGATGATCCATTGTACGTCTTTATCTTTACCTTCGATAAGACCTTGTTCTTCAGCAACGATACAGTGCTCAGGGTAAGACTGCTTGATAGTATCGATGATGATGTATTCTGCTTCTTTGTCTACGTTAGTGACAAAGTCATTAGTGCCTTTAAGAGTAGATTCTACTTTATCAGTGTTTTCTAATGATTTAGCAATATGATTGCCTGCCTTTCGCGCAGCGCGAATAGCAATGTTTAGCATTGGATGCATACGAATTTCCCAACGGATGTTAAAGAACAAATGAAAGCGGCGGCGAGTATACCAGAGATAATCAAAAAGGGAAGTGGTTATTTTTTACTCTAATTGCGGCCGACTGAGTGTACAGATCATACTGCGGACGAGAACAATAACCAAGAATGAGAAGAGAGGTCTGCTTGCCTCTAGGGTGTCTTAAAAAACTATGATAACATTCTGCGGTTTTAATTTAGGTAGCAAACACAGATGTTGGATCAAGTAAAAATTGTACTCGTAGGTACCTCTCATTCAGGCAATATTGGCTCAGCAGCTCGAGCAATGAAAGTGATGGGTTTAAACCAACTAGTATTAGTCGATCCACAATGTGAAGTGGATGAACAAACTCTTGCTTTAGCTGCGGGTGCTGGTGATATTGCTCAAAATGCAAAGATTGTCGGCACATTAGAAGAAGCGGTTGAAGATTGTGGCCTTGTTGTGGGTTCTAGCGCCCGCTCTCGTACATTAGAATGGCCAATGCTCGAGCCACGTGAATGCGGTGAGAAATTTGCAGTTGAAGGCCGAAAGCATCCGGTTGCGCTCGTGTTTGGCCGAGAAAGAACTGGTTTGACAAACGAAGAGCTACAAAAGTGCCACTACCATGTTTGTATTCCCGCTAATCCTGAGTACAGCTCGCTTAACCTAGCGATGGCTGTACAAACTCTCAGTTACGAAGTGCGAGTTGCACACTTGAACTTAGAGCAAAGCCAGTTTTCCCCAAATGAATCGGAAGAATACCCGCGTCATCGAGAACTCGAAATGTTCTTCGAGCATCTTGAAAAGGTGATGGTTGAGACCCAGTTTATTAACAAAGAGCAACCTGGACAGGTGATGAATAAGTTGCGCCGTTTGTTCTCTCGTGCTCGACCAGAAACCCAAGAACTTAATATTCTACGAGGCGTTTTGACTTCGATAGAAAAGAAGTTCTGAGTGAATAATAACCACTTTAGATGTGAGGATGAATACCTGAGTAAAATGGTCAAATAAATACTTGACCAAATTACTCAGGTATGGAAAAATCTTAACCATTACAAACCATGTGGATACGGTGTGGTATGAAACTTACATCTAAAGGAAGATATGCGGTGACAGCCATGCTGGATGTGGCACTGCATTCGCAACAAAACCCTGTACCTCTGGCTGATATTTCAGAGCGTCAAGGGATCTCGCTCTCTTACTTAGAGCAGCTATTTTCAAAATTGCGTAAAGCAGGTCTCGTTGCCAGCGTTCGTGGTCCTGGTGGTGGTTACCGACTTGGTGCCGACGCTCACAGTATCGCTATTGGTACCGTGATTGCTGCCGTTGATGAGTCAGTAGATGCAACCAAATGCCAAGGTAAAGGAGATTGCCAAGGTGGAACACGTTGCCTTACTCACACGCTGTGGCGTGACCTAAGCTCTCGCATTAGTGACTTTTTGAATAACATCACTCTTGGTGAGTTGATGACAGACAATGAAGTACTCGAAATTTCTGATCGTCAGGACATTGATCTGGCGGTAACCCATGGGCTATCAAACAAAAATACAACCGCCGCGCCCATCGGTGTAAACGTCCGCTCTTAGCGGTCAGCTTTTTACATTGGAGTAGAGAATGAAACTGCCGATTTATCTTGATTATTCCGCTACATGTCCAGTTGATCCACGTGTTGCTGAAAAAATGGTTCAGTACATGACAATGGATGGCACATTTGGCAACCCAGCGTCACGTTCGCACCGTTACGGCTGGCAGGCAGAAGAAGCGGTCGATACTGCTCGTGAGCAAATTGCTGACCTTCTAAATGCAGATCCTCGCGAAATCGTATTTACATCTGGTGCGACAGAATCAGACAACCTTGCGATTAAAGGTGCAGCGCACTTTTACTCGAAGAAAGGCAAGCACGTAATCACTTGTAAAACAGAGCACAAAGCCGTTCTTGACCCATGTCGTCAACTTGAGCGTGAAGGCTTTGAAGTGACTTACCTTGAGCCAGAATCAAATGGCTTGATCGATCTAGAGAAGCTTAGAGCAGCCATGCGTGATGACACCGTGCTTGTGTCTATTATGCATGTAAACAACGAGATTGGTGTGGTTCAAGACATTACAGCGATCGGCGAACTGTGCCGTGAGCGTAAAATTGTTTTCCACGTGGACGCTGCGCAATCTGCAGGTAAATTACCAATCGACGTTCAAGAGATGAAAGTTGATCTAATTTCACTTTCTGCTCACAAAGTTTACGGTCCTAAAGGTATCGGTGCACTTTACGTACGTCGTAAGCCTCGTATTCGTCTTGAAGCGCAAATGCACGGTGGCGGTCATGAGCGTGGTTTCCGCTCTGGTACACTACCTACTCACCAAATCGTAGGCATGGGTGAAGCATTCCGCATTGCAAAAGAAGACATGCAAAAAGATTACGATCATGCTTTAGCGCTTCGTAACCGTCTTTTTGATGGCGTGAAAGACTTAGAAGCAGTGACGGTAAACGGTGACTTTGAGCAGCGTGTACCACACAACCTAAACATCAGTTTCGCATTCGTAGAAGGTGAATCACTACTAATGTCGCTTAAAGATCTAGCGGTATCTTCTGGTAGTGCTTGTACGTCTGCAAGCCTTGAGCCTTCTTACGTTCTTCGTGCCCTAGGCATGGATGACGAATTGGCTCACAGCTCGGTTCGTTTCTCGTTTGGTCGTTTCACGACTGAAGAAGAAATTGATTACGCAATTGAACAAATCCGCGTTGCAGTGACTAAGCTACGCGACATGTCTCCTCTATGGGATATGTACAAAGAAGGGATTGATTTGAGCACTGTTGAATGGGCTCACCATTAATCTCAGGGATTGAAATAGAGGATTCGAGGTAATTTATCATGGCATACAGCGAAAAAGTAATTGATCACTACGAGAACCCACGTAACGTTGGTTCATTCGATAAAGAAGATCCATCAGTAGGTAGCGGCATGGTTGGCGCTCCTGCGTGTGGTGACGTAATGAAGCTTCAAATCAAAGTGACACCTGAAGGTATCATCGAAGATGCGAAGTTCAAAACATACGGTTGTGGTAGTGCAATCGCATCAAGCTCACTAGTAACTGAGTGGGTAAAAGGTAAGTCAGTTGATGAAGCGGCAGCAATTAAAAACTCTGAGATTGCTGAAGAGCTAGAGCTTCCACCAGTGAAAGTTCACTGTTCTATTCTTGCTGAAGATGCAATCAAAGCAGCGGTTGCTGACTACAAGAAAAAACACCAAGAATAATTATTCCGTAATATAATGGGAGCTTTGACGCTCCCATTCCAATCGAAATTTAGACAGACTAAGGTGCAGTATGGCCATCACAATGACAGAATCAGCGGCAAGTCGCGTAAGAGCATTCCTAGATAACCGAGGCAAAGGTATCGGTTTACGTCTTGGAGTGAAGACGACTGGCTGTTCCGGCATGGCATACGTACTTGAGTTTGTTGATGAGCTCAATGAAGAAGACGAAGTATTTGAACTCTCTGGAGTGAAAATTATCATCGATCAAAAGAGCTTAGTGTACCTAGATGGTACTGAATTGGATTACGTGAAAGAAGGGTTGAATGAAGGTTTTGAATTCAACAACCCTAACGCGAAAAGTGAATGTGGTTGTGGTGAAAGCTTCAACGTCTAATTGATTGTCCTTCTGGGCAAACGAGTCCGGAAGGCTTTACTAGGACCCGAACTTAATGAATCACTTTGAATTATTTGGGCTACCAAGTCAGTTTAAGCTGGATGGTAGCCTTCTTTCTTCTCAGTTCCGAGAACTACAAAAACGCTTCCACCCGGATAACTTTGCAGCGGGCTCAGAACGTGACCGTTTGATGGCGGTGCAAAAGGCGGCGCAAATCAACGATGCCTATCAAGTTCTGAAAAATCCTATTTCTCGCGCCGAGTATATCCTCGCAGAGCAAGGTGTTGAGATCCGAGGTGAACAGCAAACAATGCAAGATCCGATGTTCTTAATGGAGCAAATGGAACTGCGCGAAGAACTGGAAGAGATTGCTGACAAGTCCGATCCTGAATCGGCGCTTTTTGACTTCGACTCTAAGGTCAGCAAAATGTACAAACAGCATCTGGCAAGCGTCGAGCAAGAGCTTGATGATGGTCTATGGGCTGAAGCCGCAGACCGAGTTCGTAAGCTAAAATTCATTGCCAAACTAAAGAACGAAATTGAGCTAGTCGAAGACAAACTCCTCGGCTAGTAAGCGTGACAAGGACCTATCATGGCACTACTTCAAATCGCAGAACCGGGCCAAAGCTCGGCACCTCATGAGCATAAGTTAGCAGCGGGTATCGACTTAGGTACTACCAACTCTTTGGTTGCTTCTGTACGTAGCGGCGATGCAACTCCACTTGCGGACGAGCAGGGCCGTACTATTTTACCTTCAGTCGTTAATTACGCTGAGGAAACGTTAACGGTCGGCCACGAAGCCAAAGCCAAAGCAGAGTTTGAACCAGAGAACACGATTATCTCTGTAAAACGTTTGATCGGTCGTTCATTAAAGGACATTCAGTCCCGTTACTCTTCACTTCCTTATCGTTTTAAAGAGAGTGAAAACGGCCTGCCAATTCTGCAAACACCTCAAGGTGACAAAAACCCGATTGAAGTATCTGCGGACATCCTAAAAGTATTGGGTAAGCGAGCTGAAGATACGTTAGGTGGTGAGTTAGCTGGTGTAGTTATTACCGTTCCTGCTTACTTTGATGACGCGCAACGTGCAGGTACAAAAGATGCGGCGAAATTAGCTGGTCTTCATGTTCTCCGTCTACTTAACGAACCAACCGCTGCGGCAATTGCTTATGGCCTAGACTCTGGTCAAGAAGGTGTGATTGCGGTTTACGATCTAGGTGGCGGTACTTTTGATATCTCTATCCTACGTTTATCGAAAGGCGTATTTGAAGTATTAGCAACAGGTGGCGATTCTGCATTAGGCGGTGACGACTTCGACCATCTATTTGCCGATTATTTAATGGAGCAAGCGGGTCTAGAAGCGCCGCTTTCTGCAGAAAAGAACCGTACACTGTTGAACATTGCTACTGAAGCTAAGATTGCTTTCTCTGAGCAAGACAGTGTTGACGTTGACGTTTTTGGTTGGAAAGGCACCGTGACTCGCGAGCAGTTCGAAGATCTGATTCGTCCGCTAGTGAAGAAAACCCTGATGTCTTGCCGCCGTGCGCTGAAAGATGCGGATGTAGATGCGGAAGATGTACTTGAAGTAGTCATGGTCGGTGGCTCAACACGCACATTGCTTGTACGAGAAATGGTTGGCGAATTCTTTGGCCGTACACCACTGACAAGCATTAACCCAGATGAAGTCGTCGCAATCGGTGCGGGTATTCAAGCTGATATTCTCGCGGGTAACAAACCTGACTCTGAAATGTTGCTTCTTGATGTGATTCCACTGTCGCTCGGTATTGAAACCATGGGTGGTTTGGTCGAGAAGATCATCCCCCGCAACACTACGATTCCCGTTGCGCGTGCGCAAGAATTTACCACATTCAAAGATGGCCAAACGGCGATGAGTGTTCATGTGGTACAAGGTGAACGTGAAATGGTTGATGACTGTCGTTCACTTGCTCGCTTCTCGTTAAAAGGTATTCCTCCGATGGCAGCGGGTGCGGCACATATTCGCGTGACTTACCAAGTTGACGCTGATGGCCTTCTTTCTGTTACGGCAATGGAGAAGAGCACTGGTGTTCAATCAGAGATTCAAGTAAAACCTTCTTACGGCTTAAGTGACAATGAAGTGGCGGATATGTTGCGTGATTCAATGACGCACGCAAAAGAAGACATGCAAGCTCGTGCCTTAGCTGAACAGCGTGTTGAAGCCGACCGAGTGATAGAAGGTTTGATTGCAGCGATGCAAGCTGATGGTGATGACTTACTATCAGAACAAGAGAAACAAAACTTGATTAAAGCCATCGAAGCCTTGATTGAGCTGCGTAATGGTGATGATGCAGATGCGATAGAGCAGGGCATTAAAGATACCGATAAAGCGAGCCAAGATTTCGCATCACGCCGTATGGATAAATCGATTCGAGCTGCGTTGTCAGGTCAATCAGTAGACGATATATAAGAGATAAGTAGTTATGCCTAAGATTATTGTATTACCACACGACGATTTGTGCCCAGAAGGTGCAGTGTTGGAAGCAAACTCTGGTGACACCGTTCTAGACGTAGCGCTAAAAAACGGTATCGGTATTGAACATGCGTGTGAGAAGTCATGTGCGTGTACTACCTGCCACGTAATCATCCGTGAAGGTTTTGATTCACTAGAAGAAAGTGAAGAACTAGAAGACGACATGCTAGATAAAGCGTGGGGTCTAGAGCCTGAGTCACGCCTAGGGTGTCAGGCGAGAATTGCTGATGAAGACTTGGTAGTAGAAATTCCTAAATACACACTCAACCACGCTTCAGAAGATCACTAAAACTATCTTCCCAATATAGGGAAGAAGCAAAAGGAAGATGAGCAATGAAATGGACAGATTCTCGCGATATCGCGATTGAACTTTGTGACAAGTTTCCAGATGTCGATCCAAAAACAGTGCGTTTTACCGATCTTCATCAATGGATCATGGAGTTAGATGAGTTTAACGATGAGCCAAACCGTTCTAATGAAAAGATTCTAGAAGCCGTTATCATGTGCTGGATGGACGAAGCAGACTAAGTCTGTAAAACACAGCCTAGTTAACAATTCTTACTAAAAAAAGCGGACCTTTAGGTCCGTTTTTTTATCCAATTGACATTTTTGCCCTACATAATGCTAACATCCGTGAGTTATTAAAAAGAAGCAGCGTAGGCAACGCTGCTATAAGACAAGGAGAAACCATGTCTACACAGATGTCTGTATTTTTAAGTCAAGAGTCGGCAGCACCACATTGGGGTGAAAAAGCACTGCTTTCATTCGCTGAAAACGGCGCAACTATTCACTTAGGTGAAGGTCATGATCTCGGCGCAATTCAACGTGCAGCTCGTCAGCTAGATGGCCAAGGAATTCGTTCTATTTTTCTTTCTGGTGATAACTGGGATCTAGAGAGCGTATGGGCTTTCCACCAAGGGTTCCGTAACCCTAAAAAACATGGCTCAGTTGAGTGGGCAGCATTGTCTGATGAAGAGCAAGCAGAGCTTCAAGCTCGTATTACTTCGACTGATTTTACCCGCGATATTATCAACAAAACGGCAGAAGAAGTTGCTCCTCGTCAGCTAGCGACAATGGCTGCTGAATTCATCAAATCTGTTGCGCCGAAAGGCACGGTGACAGCTCGTATCGTCAAAGACAAAGACTTGTTGGCAGAAGGTTGGGAAGGTATTTACGCAGTAGGCCGTGGTTCTGAGCGTACTTCTGCGATGCTTCAGTTAGACTACAACCCAACTGGTGACGAAAACGCACCTGTATTCGCATGTCTTGTGGGTAAAGGCATCACCTTTGATTCCGGTGGTTACAGCTTGAAGCCTTCTACCTTCATGAGTGCAATGAAAGCAGATATGGGTGGCTCGGGTACTATAACTGGTGGCCTAGGATTAGCTATCTTGCGCGGTTTAAACAAGCGCGTAAAGCTGATCTTGTGTTGTGCTGAGAACATGGTTTCTGGCCGTGCCCTTAAGCTTGGCGACATCATCACTTACAAAAACGGCAAAACCGTTGAGATTATGAATACCGACGCGGAAGGTCGCTTGGTGCTTGCAGACGGTCTTATCTACGCCAGTGAGCAAAAGCCTGAGTTAATCATTGACTGCGCGACGCTAACAGGCGCAGCGAAGAATGCGTTAGGTAACGATTACCATGCGCTAATGAGCTTTGATGATGAGCTATCGCATCAAGCGCTTACGGCGGCAAACCAGGAAAAAGAAGGCTTGTGGCCGCTACCACTTGCTGATTTCCATCGAGAAATGCTGCCATCTAATTTTGCCGATTTATCGAATATCAGCTCTGGTGATTATTCTCCGGGTGCAAGTACTGCAGCTGCATTCTTGTCTTACTTCGTTGAGGACTACAAAAAAGGCTGGTTACATTTCGACTGTGCGGGTACGTATCGTAAAGCCGCTTCTGATAAATGGGCTGCGGGAGCAACGGGTATGGGTGTTCGTACACTTGCTCGTTTCCTCAATGAGCAAGCTGGAAAATAAGATTGATTGCAGCACTCTCTTGTTTGAGTGCTGCTCTTACCCAGTAAGTCACTTTAAAAGCACAACTATTATTACAAGTACAGAAAGGAAATTTTATGGCTCTAGAAAGAACATTTTCAATCATTAAGCCTGATGCTGTAGAGCGAAACCTAATTGGTGAAATCTACAATCGTATTGAAAAGGCTGGCCTACGTATCATCGCTGCCAAAATGGTTCACCTGACAGAAGATCAGGCAAGCGGCTTTTATGCAGAGCATGAAGGTAAAGAGTTTTTCCCTCCTCTAAAAGAGTTCATGACATCTGGTCCTATTATGGTTCAGGTATTGGAAGGCGAAAATGCGATTGCACGTTACCGCGAG
Organism: Vibrio sp. 1457; assembly: GCF_033340195.1. NCBI lineage: Bacteria > Pseudomonadati > Pseudomonadota > Gammaproteobacteria > Vibrionales > Vibrionaceae > Vibrio > Vibrio sp. 1457. Next base: position 43,081 of record NZ_JAWOWA010000019.1, on the reverse strand, counting down.
CTAATGGGTAAAACCAACCCAGAGGACGCGGCATGTGGCACTTTGCGTGCTGATTACGCACTCAGCATGCGTCACAATTCAGTTCATGGTTCAGATAGCCCTGAGTCTGCCGCTCGTGAAATTGAGTTTTTCTTCCCTGAATCAGAAGTTTTCTCTCGCTAACTCGTTCATGCATCACTTTTGCGTGATGATCTAGTTCGTAATAACCTCGGAATTGTCCGAGGTTTTTTATTCCGCGTTCTCCATTTCACCTGCGAGTTCATTCGTAATTATTCGCGAAGATGTTGGCTAATCTGAGCATCTTACAGGGGTGAAAGCTTAGTTACGTGTGTTTGTTCTCACTGTTTTCTCTGTACCACTTCTACGCTTTTGTTGTCGGTTGTCTAATCATTATTCTCACCGTAAAGTCTGATTAAAATTTAATCGTTTTTATTTTAATGCCTTAGCAAACTCAGGGTCTTACACCCCTTGTTGTAGCTGCATAAAGGCTGTACAATTCGCGCCCTTATTCTTGTTTCAGTCATTGAGAGGCAACATGACCACTGAAAAAATCAATCTACTCGACTTTGATCGCAAAGGCATGCGTCAGTTTTTCGCGGAAGAACTTGGCGAGAAAGCGTTTCGTGCCGATCAGGTTATGAAGTGGATCTACCATTTCGGTGTAGATGACTTCGAAAAAATGACAAACATCAACAAGAAGCTGCGCGAAAAGCTTTTACACAAGTGTGAAATTAAAGCACCAACTGTAGCAGAAGCTCAGCATTCTTCAGACGGCACGATCAAGTGGGCAATGAAGGTTGGTGATCAGGATGTAGAAACGGTTTACATTCCAGAAGATGATCGCGCAACGCTTTGTGTATCTTCTCAAGTAGGTTGTGCATTGGAATGTAAGTTCTGCTCAACAGCACAGCAGGGCTTTAACCGTAACTTGAAAGTTTCAGAGATCATCGGTCAGGTGTGGCGTGCTGCACGTGAAATTGGTCTTGAGAAAGAAACAGGCCGTCGCCCAATTACGAACGTCGTGATGATGGGCATGGGTGAGCCGCTTCTTAATATGAAGAACTTGATTCCTGCATTGGAGTTAATGCTGGATGACCTTGGCTTTGGTTTGTCGAAGCGTCGCGTAACCGTATCAACATCAGGTGTCGTTTCTGGTCTTGATCAGATGACGGGCAAAATCGACGTTGCGTTAGCGATCTCTCTTCATGCGCCAAACGATAAGCTGCGTAGTGAAATCATGCCAATTAACGATCGTTGGGATATTCAAGATTTCCTAGCATCCGTTCGTCGTTACATTGCTTCATCGAATGCAAACCGTGGCAAGGTAACAGTCGAGTACGTGTTGCTTGATCATGTGAACGATGACATGGACCATGCTCGTGAACTGGCTGAATTGATGAAAGACACACCATGTAAGATTAACTTGATTCCGTTTAACCCGTACCCAGGTTCACCTTACAAGAAACCAAGTAACTCACGTATTGATCGCTTCCAAAAAACATTGATGCAATACGAGCACACAGTTACGGTTCGTAAAACACGTGGTGATGACATTGATGCCGCATGTGGTCAGTTGGTCGGTGATGTAATTGACCGAACTAAACGTACGGCAATGCTGAAAGCGTCACGCGGTGCCGATACCATTGAAGTGAAAGCTGTATAAACGACCGGAATTCAAAAATAGCCAGAGCCATTCGCTCTGGCTATTTTGTTTATTGTTTAGGACATTTTCGCCAAGATTTGGGACTATCACTCTTCAACCTAAGGTTATTTGGGTATAATTTCGAATTCCTTTGTCAAAGTTTGGACAAAAGCTTGAGCTATCTGTTAGTTTGAGTGTAAAGAGTTTTTGTCTTCGTTGCGCATTCGCTTATCATGATATGTAACACTAACGATGACACCGATAATTCTCAGCACTTTCTCACATACGTTTTGCTGATTTTTGCAAAACGGGTATTCGCACTCAGATCGCTGAGAGTTTCTTAAAATTATTATTTTTGGTTAACGCGTTTAGGCTAGCTATCTTTAAAGAGGCTTAAGAACAATAACGAAAATACATGACCACGTTAGCCACTAAAACAGATTAAATACCGCCATTATGACAGAACACGAAAATACGAATGAAGTGCCACTCTCTATTGAAGCTGGCACATTACTGAAAAACAAACGTGAATCCTTGGGAATGAGCCAAAAGCAAGTTGCCGACCGCCTGAGGCTTCGCATTTCTGTGATTGAAGATATTGAAAATAACCGATTTGAATCTCAACAAGTCGCGACATTTACGCGTGGTTACTTACGCTCTTACGCTAAATTCGTAGGTCTTGATGAGAAGGTGGTTTTGACGGCGTTAGAGCAGACTGCCGATGCTCAGCCTCAAGAGCAAGAAATTGAAATGCAAAGCTTCTCTCGTAAAACAAAAGACGAGAAGCACAATAGCCGTATTATGCTCCTTACTTGGGTTATCGGGCTAGTCATTATTGGCATTTCAGCTGCATGGTGGTGGCAAAACCAACAAGAGAATAGCCTAACTAAGGAAGTAACGGATTCAAGTGTTGAAGCGCCGCAGCCCACTGCTCAAGAATTAGCTGATATCGATTTGATGACGGCTGAAGAGTTAATCGCAAGCACTCCTGAAGAAGTTGCTTCAACTAATGAAGGTGTTGCTGAATTGACTGAAGCACCCGTTGAGCAAGGGGCGGATCCTTTGCTGACTGAAACTGAAAATACAACAAGCGTAGATTCTGAAGAACCTGTTGCCGTGATTGAAGCGGCGGAAGAGGAACAGCCTGCGCCAGTAGTACCTGAAGGCATGACACTTCTTACTATGAAGTTTAAAGCGGACTGTTGGATTCAAGTAAAAGACACCAATGGTAAAACGCTGGTAAGTGGTACTCATAAGCCAGGACAAGATGTAGAACTTACCGGAAAAGCGCCATTTAAAGTGATATTAGGCGCACCGGAAGGGGTTACAATGACATTTGCAAGTGAACCTGTCGACCTTTCTGGGTATACTTCAGGCAAAGTAGCTAGATTCACTCTACCGTTATAAAAAATTATGCAACACGAATCTCCAATTATTCGTCGTAAATCGACGCGTATTTATGTGGGTGATGTGCCAATTGGTGATGGTGCGCCAATTGCAGTACAGTCAATGACTAACACTCGCACGACTGACGTAGAAGCGACAGTCGCTCAAATCCGAGCACTAGAAAAAGTCGGCGCAGATATCGTTCGAGTTTCTGTACCTACGATGGACGCAGCAGAAGCTTTCAAACTGATTAAACAGCAAGTTTCTGTACCATTAGTGGCTGATATTCATTTCGACTATCGTATCGCGCTGAAAGTTGCGGAGTACGGAGTTGACTGTTTACGTATCAACCCAGGTAACATCGGCAATGAAGAGCGCATTCGCGCTGTTGTTGATTGCGCTCGCGATAAAAATATCCCGATCCGTATTGGTGTCAATGGTGGATCTTTGGAAAAAGATCTACAGATGAAATACGGTGAGCCTACGCCAGAAGCCTTGGTTGAATCGGCGATGCGTCACGTAGATCATCTCGATCGTCTTAACTTTGACCAATTTAAAGTTAGCGTGAAAGCTTCAGACGTTTTTCTTGCGGTGGATTCATATCGTCTGCTGGCGAAGAAAATCGATCAGCCTCTTCATTTAGGTATCACAGAGGCGGGTGGTGCTCGAGCTGGCGCTGTTAAGTCATCTGTTGGCTTAGGTATGCTGTTATCTGAAGGGATAGGAGATACGCTGCGTATCTCTTTGGCTGCCGATCCAGTTGAAGAAATCAAAGTCGGTTTCGACATCCTTAAATCTCTGCGCATTCGCTCTCGAGGCATCAACTTTATTGCGTGCCCAAGCTGCTCACGCCAAGAATTCGATGTGATTGGTACGGTGAATGCACTGGAGCAACGTTTAGAAGACATCATCACGCCAATGGATGTGTCTATCATCGGTTGTGTGGTAAACGGCCCTGGTGAAGCAGAAGTTTCTCACTTAGGTCTAGCAGGTAGTAACAAGAAGAGCGCATTCTACGAAGATGGTAAACGCCAGAAAGAGCGCTTTGATAACGATGACCTTGTGAATAAGCTAGAAGCTAAGATCCGTGCGAAAGCAGCTATGATGAATGGCGAAAACCGCATCGAAGTTAAAGTACAAGATTAATCTCAACGAGAATTACGGTAAGTATTGTGGCAAAAACAATTCAAGCAATTCGAGGCATGAACGATTGCCTCCCAACTCAGTCGCCACTGTGGCAAAAATTAGAAAACACAGTGAAAAATGTAATTAGCGCATACGGTTATAACGAAGTGCGCATGCCAATCGTTGAAGAAACAAACCTATTCAGCCGCGCTGTTGGTGAAGAGACAGACGTCGTTTCAAAAGAAATGTACACCTTTGATGACCGTAACGGTGACAGCCTAACACTTCGCCCTGAAGGTACGGCGGGCTGTGTACGTTCATGTATCCAAAACAGCCTGATCAACCGTGATGAACAGCGTCTGTGGTACATGGGGCCTATGTTCCGCCATGAACGTCCGCAGAAAGGTCGTTACCGTCAATTCCACCAGTGTGGTGTTGAGGTGTTTGGTCTAAATGGTCCAGATGTTGATGCAGAGCTTATCATGATGACGGCGCGTCTATGGCGTGAGCTAGGTATCAATGAACATGTTCGTCTTGAGCTGAACTCTATCGGTTCTCAAGAAGACCGCGCAGACTACCGTACTGCACTGGTTGCATTCCTTGAGCAACATATTGATGTGCTAGATGAAGATTGTAAGCGTCGCATGCACACGAACCCACTGCGTGTTCTGGATACGAAGAACCCAGACGTTCAAGCTATTTTAGGTGATGCGCCTCGCCTTTCAGATTACTTGGGTGAAGAATCTAAAGCACACTTCGCAGGTCTATGTGAACTTTTAGACGCCGCAGGTATCAAATACACAGTTAACGAACGTCTAGTTCGTGGTCTGGATTACTACAATCGCACGGTATTTGAGTGGATCACTGAGAGCCTAGGTGCTCAAGGCACTGTATGTGGCGGTGGTCGTTACGATGGCCTTGTAGAGCAATTAGGTGGTAAACCAACACCAGCGGTTGGCTTTGCAATGGGCCTAGAGCGTCTAGTACTGATGCTAGAAACGTTGGAACTGACAGACGTTCGTCGCAGTGTTGACGTGTACGTAGTCACAGCGGGTGAAGGCACCATGATGGCAGGAATGAAGCTAGCAGAACAGCTTCGCGAGTCTGTTCCAGGCGTTCGTGTGATGAATCACTTCGGTGGCGGTAACTTCAAGAAACAGTTTAAACGCGCAGACAAAGTTGGTGCTGTTGTAGCATTGGTTCTGGGCGAAAACGAAGTTGCGGATAATACCGTAGTACTGAAAGACTTAGCTGGTGGTGAGCAAGAGACTTACAACCAAGCAGAAGTTGCAGAAAAGATCGCAGCACTGATTTAAGTCTTTTAGTAATCTAACAAAATTACATCCTAGTTCGTAAGCTAAGGCTCCCAAATGTGGAGCCTTTAAACGAAATAGGAACAATGGCAGCTAAGCTGCCATTTACATGTTTTAAGAGGACAGGAAGTGGAACTTTACGATACTGAAGAACAACAAGTTGAAGCCATTAAAGACTGGTGGAAGGAAAACGGCAAAGCCGTCATCATCGGTGCGGTTGTTGGTTTAGGTGGTCTATTTGGCTGGCGTTACTACCAGGATTCTGTGATTCAGGCGAGTGAAGCAGCTTCTCAAAGCTACACGACAGCAATGAATGCTTTGCAAGACAAAGGCACTGATGCTCAAGCTGACGTGAAAGCTTTCATTGAGTCAAATGAAGTAAAAGAATATTCAGTATTGGCTGCACTACAACTTGCTAAAGCACAAGTTGAAGCTCAAGACCTTTCTGCTGCATTGGAGCAACTGAAGTGGGCGCAAAGCAACACTCAAGATGCTGCGTTGTTACCATTGATTAGTTACCGCATTGCGCGTATTGAGACGGAAATGGGTAACTTCGACGCTGCAACGGCAGAGCTAAGTAACGTCACTGATACAGCATGGACAGGTCGTATTGCTGAACTTCGTGGCGATATTGCGATTCGCCAAGGTGACAAAGATGCTGCGTACGCTGCGTATACTGAAGCTCAGCAAGCGGCAGATGCAAGCCCGACACTACAAATGAAATTGGACGATCTGGCGAAATAAGGACCGCATTGGATGAAAAGAGTCTTTAAGAAAGCCTTGCTAGGGGCGTTAACAATGGGAGTACTTGCCGGTTGTGCAGGTGAGAAAGACACCATTGTAATGGCGCCACTACCTCAGGTAGACAGTCAGTTTACAACCAGTAGTGAGTGGAGCACATCGGTTGGCGATGGTGTTGGTCATTACTTTTCAAAACTATCCCCTGTATTTGCGAATGATACATTGTTCGTGGCAAGTCGTGATGGCTTAGTAAAAGCGCTGGATCCTGAGAATGGTAAACAACGTTGGCAAACGGACCTAGAAGAAGATGTCATTGCTCGTCTCTCTGGTGGTATCACAGCGGCATACGGAAACCTTTACATTGGCTCTGAGAATGGTGAAGTCATCTCTCTTGACCAAGAAACAGGTGAAATTGTTTGGCGTGTAAAAGTTGGTGGTGAGGTACTGGCGAAGCCAGTTGCAGATTCAGGCCTTATTATCATCAATACTAGCCGAGGCATGCTGATTGCCCTTAATGAGAGTACAGGTGAGCAACGCTGGGCATTGAGCACAGAAGTGCCGAACTTAACTTTACGTGGCGACAGTACTCCGACTGCAATTGGCGGCGGTGTATTTTGGGGAACGGCAAATGGCCGACTCGCAGCTGCTATCGTTGAGCGTGGTCAGTTGATTTGGCAACAGCCTGTTGGTACGCCAAAAGGCGCGACAGAAATTGATCGTTTGGTTGACGTTGATTCATCGCCAATTGTGCTAGGCGGTACTCTTTTCACCATTGGATACAATGGTCAACTTATCGCCATTGACTTACGTTCAGCGAACCCGATTTGGAAGCGTAATTACTCATCTGCGACAGACATTTCTACAGATGGTAGTCGCATCTTTGTGATAACGGAAAAAGATCATGTTGTTGCCGTTGATTCACGAAGCGGGACTGAGTTGTGGGAAAACAGCTTGCTTGAGCACCGACAACTTACAGCGCCAGTTATTGTTGGCAATTATCTCGTTGTCGGTGACACGCTTGGTTACCTTCACTGGATGGATCGTTCAACGGGCGAATTTGTTGCGCAGCAGTTTGTCGATGATAGTGGCTTGGCAGTTGGCCCGACGTTATTGTCGGATGGTTATGTGATTACAACTCGCAACGGCGATGTAAAGAAACTAACCATTAACGAATAATATCGTGATATAATTCACATTCGGCTCCTGGCTGGTGACAGCTAGGAGCCGTTTTGTTGTTTGAATTTATTAACCCTGACGTGGTTATAGGTAAAAAGCTGGTTTGATTTGGCATCGAGCAAGTCGTTACCTATAACTACAGAAGAAAGATTATTGTAGAGGTTGTTATGGTACCTGTTGTAGCTCTAGTAGGGCGTCCGAACGTAGGTAAATCTACACTATTTAACCGATTGACTCGCACTCGTGACGCGTTGGTTGCGGACTTTCCAGGCCTAACGCGAGACCGTAAATATGGCCAGGCGAGACTTGGTGAAGAGCACGAATTCATTGTGATTGATACTGGTGGTATCGATGGCACAGAAGAAGGCGTGGAAACAAAGATGGCAGAACAGTCATTAGCCGCGATTGATGAGGCTGATGTTGTATTGTTCCTTGTTGACGGTCGTGCTGGTCTGACACCTTCAGATGAAGCAATTGCTGCGCATCTGCGTAAAATTGAAAAGCCAGCGATGCTGGTAGTAAACAAAATCGATGGTATTGATGCCGATGCGGCGTGTGCTGATTTTTGGCAGCTCGGCGTGGATGATATGTACCAGATTGCGGCTGCTCATGGCCGTGGTGTGACCGCTTTGCTTGAGCGTGCTTTATCTCCATTCTTTGATGATCTACTAACAAGTGAATCTGAAGAAGGTGAGATTGAAGACCTGACTGGATTCGAAGACGAAGAGCCTCTTGTTGAAGATTACACTGAAGAAGACGCAGAAGCTGAATTCAAACGCCTTCAAGAGCAGCCGATTAAGTTGGCGATCATCGGTCGTCCTAACGTAGGCAAATCGACACTGACTAACCGTATTCTGGGTGAAGAACGTGTGGTTGTATACGATATGCCTGGTACAACGCGCGATTCTATCTACATCCCGATGGAGCGTGATGGACGCGAATACGTACTAATTGATACCGCAGGTGTTCGTCGTCGTGGTCGTATCAATGAAACGGTTGAAAAGTTCTCTGTTGTTAAGACGCTGAAAGCGGTAGAAGATGCAAACGTCGTTCTACTGGTGATTGATGCACGTGAAAATATTTCAGACCAAGACCTAAGCTTGCTTGGTTTTGCACTGAATGCTGGCCGCTCAATTGTCATCGCCGTTAACAAGTGGGATGGTCTAGACAGTGACGTGAAAGAAAGCGTGAAGAAAGAACTGGACCGCCGTCTAGGATTCGTCGACTTCGCGCGTATCCACTTTATCTCTGCGCTGCACGGTACTGGCGTTGGTCACTTGTTTGAATCTATTCAAGAAGCATATAACTCGGCGACAACGCGTGTGGGTACGTCAGTACTGACGCGTATCATGAAGATGGCTGTGGATGATCACCAACCGCCAATGGTTCGTGGTCGTCGTATCAAACTCAAATACGCACACGCAGGTGGTTACAACCCACCGATCGTTGTTATCCACGGTAACATGGTTCGTGAATTGCCAGATTCGTATAAACGTTATCTGATGAACTACTTCCGTAAGTCTCTGGAAATTATGGGAACACCGATTCGCATTAACTTCCACAACAGTGATAACCCATACGAGAACCGTACGAATAAGCTTACGCTATCACAAGAGCGTAAACGCAAACGTATGATGTCGATGGTGAAAAACCGCAATAAATAATGAAATTCGAATACCCAAGTTTCTACTTGGGTATTTTTTTATCAAAAGTAATCGTAAAAATGACTATCACAGCAACAAAGACTCGTTTTTGTCATCAAACATGGCAATTAGAAGCACAAATACAGCTCGTTCAATCTACGGAAGAAGTGACTTACGTTATTACAGATGTCACGCCGTTCCATCCCGTTAGTCACATGTGGCCGGATCACCCTGCAGATAAAGGAACGTTGAAGGTGAATGGGTCTGAGCATGACGTAGTAGATTGCCAAGTTGGAGCAGTGGAGCAGGAGAGTGGTGCTTTGTATGTGGGTAGTGACATCCCTGTAAAGCGTGATGCTGAAGGTTGGGTGTTTGTCGTTGTGCATGTTTTATCACGTACGGAATCACTTGTTACTGATGATTTGGTGACATTGGCGGTAGATAAGGATTACCAACGCGCTTTGAGTCGAGGCCACACTGCAGGACACTTAGCGTATTTGGCGTTGAATAAAGTACTAGCGGAAGACTATTGGCGAAAAGACGCAGACCGCAAAGACCCACATGGTTATTATGACTTTAATAGCTATGCACAAGTTACGAGTTATGTTACTCCAGACAAGTGCCTCGATACGTACCGTTTAGGCAAAACACTCCGTAAAAGAGGATTAAACAGTGCAGATATGCTGAATGACCTCCAGGCGATTGCAAAAAAAGTGAATAGCCAACTTGTGGAATGGCTTCGACGAGATGCGATGATCACCATGGAATGCCACGGTGACAGATTAACGGATTCTCGCTATTGGAAGTGCGATTTAGGGGAAGGTCAATTAGCGGTAATCCCTTGTGGTGGAACGCATGCGAGCCATTTAAATGAGTTTGCTTTTATCCAAGTTAAACTCGTTAAGCTCGACGCTCAAACTATCGAAATGCACACCAATGTAAACACTGCTTTTTGAATAAGATCTTTTTATTAAATTCTGATTTTTCGTTTAATTAAATCTTTTTAAGGTTTTTTATTCTGCCTTAAATTGGAATGCAGAATATGTAACTTATGCTTTCGGTGTGTGGTTATATAAATATTCTTTTAAGGGGTGATCGCTGATCAAGGAGTAAATATCAGACGATCAGTATAAGATCCTACGTATCAAGTATGGTTAACGCCTCGTGAAACTTGTTGGGGCGGTGATGAAGATCAACATACTTGTTCGCTATTTTGAGTAGCATGCGTTACTCGAAATTGCTTAGTTTAGAGAGAGGAACGGGATATGCAGCAGAACATTTGCCCGACTTGCAATGTCGAACTGGAATGGACAGGACAATACCATTGTGCACAGTGTGAATCGGATTTTAAAAAAGTAGGTTTTTGCCCTGATTGTGAGGCGGAGCTGGAGAAGCTGCAAGCATGCGGTGCTGCGAGTTACTTTTGTAATGTGTGTAATGAACTCAAATCAAAATCACGTGTCCGATTTGAGTTCCAGAAAATCAGTTAACCAGAGTTTGTATTCAGTTAACGGTAGAGCGAACGTCGCCTTCGGCTAATCGAGTAATCAATATATCTCCCGATTTTACATCTGAAGATTGAGTAATCACTTTACCTTGCTCAGTTTGAGTAATTGAGTAACCTCGTTTCAATGTCGCTAGTGGGCTGACGGTGTCTAACTTCTCTGCAGCAATCGCGAGTTGATGGCGCATAGTCAGTAATTTGCGATCCATTGCATCCATGAGCTTTTGCTCAACACGTTCTAGCTTCGACTTCTGCTCGGCAAGGCGTGTTACAGGAGAATTTAATTGCAGCCGATAATGTTGACGCTCGATTCGCTGTTGACGCAAGGCAATAAAACGACTCATCGCTCGCTGTAAGCGCATGTCCAACTCATCTAACTGTTGCGTCTGACGTTGCAAGCGATAGCTTGGGTGCTGTCTCTCTAGACGGTGCACTAATTGAGCAGATTGCTGCTTTTGTTGTGCTAGGTAGTAACGCATCGCACTCGCTAACTTATGCTGGCGGGTAACTAAAGCTTGATCTTTGTGGCTGTTATCACGGCTTACTAGCTCAGCGGCTGCTGATGGAGTAGGCGCGCGTACGTCGGCGACAAAATCAGCTATTGTCACGTCAACTTCATGTCCAACGGCGCTAATAATAGGAATTTGGCTTGCTGCAATCGTGCGAGCTAATATCTCGTTGTTAAAGCACCATAAGTCTTCTAATGAACCACCACCTCGGCCCACAATTAGTACATCACATTCATCACGGCTGTTAGCGCGACCAATGGCTTGTGCAATTTGAATGGCTGCGTCCTCACCTTGTACCACTGTCGGATAAATCACAACAGGTAGGGAAGGATCACGACGTTTCAATACGTCTAAGATATCGTAAAGCGCGGCACCAGTTTTCGATGTGATGACGCCAACACGTTTAGGGTGCTCAGGCAAAGATTGCTTATTGATTTGCGCGAACAACCCTTCTGCTGCAAGCTTCATTTTCAGCTCTTCAAACTCTTGTTGAAGACGGCCATCACCTTCCGGTTGCATGCTTTCGATGATCAATTGGTAGTCACCGCGAGGCTCATAAAGAGACAGACGAGCTTTTACTAGGACTTGATTACCGTTAGCGGGTTTGAAAGTAACGCGGCGATTGTTACCACGAAACATGGCACATTTAACTTGAGCGCGAGAGTCTTTAAGAGTGAGGTACCAGTGACCAGAGACAGGAGCTGAAAAGTTGGATATCTCTCCGACGAGCCAAACGATCCCCATTTCGTTTTCAAGGAGTAAACGAACTTCTGCGTTGAGACGAGAAACAGTAAAGATGTTTTGATTGGTCTTGGAGAGCACAGCTAATCTCTTAGACGTGAGTATGGAAATTAGCGGCAATATAATACATAGCAAGGGGGTAATTGCAAGAAAAAAATTAAAAAATTTGTGGTCAAGCGATTGCGTTAACCGTATAATCCCTCCGCAATATCTAATCCAAATGTAGCTTGTTGCTAACACAGGTTACCCTCATTATGCGAAACGATGAGATTGGATTGTTCTTTTTACTCCTCTAATTGTGAGATATTGCAAATGCTAAGAATTGCCAAAGAAGCGCTGACATTCGATGACGTACTACTTGTGCCAGCACACTCCACCGTTCTCCCAAACACAGCTGATCTTCGCACTCAGCTAACTAAGAACATCACCCTAAACATCCCAATGATTTCAGCGTCTATGGACACTGTTACTGAAGCTCGTCTAGCGATTGCGCTAGCGCAAGAGGGTGGCATTGGCTTTATCCACAAGAACATGTCTATTGAGCAGCAGGCAGCCGAAGTTCGTAAAGTTAAGAAGTTCGAAGCTGGTATGGTAACTGACGCGGTTACTGTAAACCCTGACGCGACCATCGCTGATGTTGTTGCACTCACTGAAAAGCATGGTTTTGCAGGTTTCCCTGTTGTCACTGAGAGCAATGAGCTTGTTGGTATTATCACTGGTCGTGACGTTCGTTTTGTGACGGACCTTTCTAAGAAAGTATCTTCAGTAATGACGCCAAAAGAGAAGTTGGCAGCAGTTAAAGAAGGTGCAACACGAGAAGAAGTGCAAGAGAAAATGCACGAAGCTCGTGTAGAGAAAGTATTGGTTGTGAATGATGAGTTCCAACTAACCGGTATGATTACTGCGAAAGACTTCCACAAAGCAGAACGTAAACCAAACGCATGTAAAGATGAGCGTGGTCGCCTACGTGTTGGCGCAGCCGTTGGTGCTGGCGCTGGTAACGAAGAGCGTGTTGCTGCTCTAGTTGAAGCAGGCGTTGACATTCTACTTATCGACTCTTCACACGGACATTCTGAAGGTGTACTAAACCGCATCCGCGAAACTCGCGCTGCTTACCCAGATCTAGACATCATCGGTGGTAACGTAGCAACTGGTGCTGGTGCTAAAGCACTAATCGAAGCTGGCGTAAGCGCAGTGAAAGTGGGTATCGGACCTGGTTCTATCTGTACAACTCGTATTGTAACGGGTGTGGGAGTTCCACAAATCACTGCAATCGCAGATGCGGCAGAAGTGGCTAATGATTATGGTATTCCGGTTATTGCTGACGGTGGTATCCGTTTCTCAGGTGATATCTGTAAAGCAATCGTAGCAGGCGCATCATGTGTGATGGTTGGTTCTATGTTTGCTGGTACTGAAGAAGCGCCGGGTGAAGTGATTCTATACAATGGCCGTTCTTACAAATCTTACCGCGGCATGGGTTCTCTTGGTGCTATGTCTCAAGGTTCTTCTGACCGTTACTTCCAGTCTGACAACGCAGCGGACAAGCTAGTACCAGAAGGTATCGAAGGTCGTATCGCATACAAAGGCCGTCTAAAAGAGATCGTACACCAACAAATGGGTGGTCTACGTTCAAGCATGGGTCTAACTGGTTCTGCAACTATCGAAGATATGCGTACGAAAGCTGAATTTGTACGTATCTCTGGTGCAGGTATGCAAGAGTCTCATGTACACGATGTTCAAATTACTAAGGAAGCGCCGAACTACCGTCTAGGGAACTAATTACCCAACGGAAACGTTTGCTTTTTCCTTGAAGCATTAAGAAGAGGCGAGTACACTCGCCTCGGTTTTAATCACTTAGCCTTAAAAAGACTGCTCAAAATGACTAAAAATATCCATGACCAACGTATTCTGATCTTGGACTTCGGTTCTCAGTACACTCAATTAGTAGCACGCCGCGTACGTGAAATCGGCGTTTACTGTGAACTATGGAGCTGGGATGTAGAAGAAGCGGATATTCGCGAATTCAACCCAGATGGCATTATCCTATCTGGCGGTCCAGAAAGCGTAACGGAAGAGAACTCTCCACGCGCGCCTCAATATGTGTTTGACTCTGGCGTTCCTCTACTTGGCGTATGTTACGGCATGCAAACTATGGCGGAACAACTAGGAGGCAAAGTAGCGGGCTCTAACGAACGTGAGTTTGGCTACGCTCAGGTTAAAGTTTCTGGTGAATGTGCTCTATTTAAAGACCTTGAAGCAACTCAAGACGTTTGGATGAGCCATGGCGACAAAGTAGTAGAGATCCCAGCCGATTTCGTAAAAGTTGGTGAGACAGACACTTGTCCTTACGCTGCGATGGCGAACGAAGAGAAGAAATACTACGGTGTTCAGTTCCACCCAGAAGTGACACACACAAAAGGTGGCCTACAAATGCTTGAGAACTTTGTTCTTGGCGTATGTGGCTGTGAGCGTCTATGGACTTCGGAATCTATCATCGAAGACGCGGTTGCTCGCATTAAAGAGCAAGTGGGTGACGACGAAGTTATCCTAGGTCTATCTGGTGGTGTTGATTCATCGGTAGTTGCGATGCTGGTTCATCGCGCAATCGGCGACAAGCTAACGTGTGTATTTGTTGATAACGGTCTACTTCGTCTAAACGAAGGTCAACAAGTAATGGATATGTTCGGCGACCAATTTGGTTTGAACATCATCAAAGTTGACGCTGAAGAACGCTTCCTAAAAGCACTTGAAGGCAAGTCTGACCCAGAAGAGAAGCGTAAGACTATCGGTCACGTATTCGTAGATGTATTCGATGAAGAGTCTAAGAAGCTGAAAAACGCGAAATGGCTAGCTCAAGGTACGATTTATCCTGATGTAATCGAGTCAGCTGCATCTAAGACTGGTAAAGCGCACGTGATCAAATCGCACCACAACGTGGGCGGTCTTCCAGATGACATGGAAATGGGTCTTGTTGAGCCACTACGTGAGTTGTTCAAAGATGAAGTTCGTAAGATTGGTCTAGAATTAGGCCTGCCTTACAACATGCTTTACCGCCACCCATTCCCGGGTCCAGGTCTAGGTGTTCGTGTTCTTGGTGAAATCAAGAAAGAGTACTGTGACTTGCTACGCCGTGCTGATGCTATCTTTATTGAAGAGCTTCACGCAGCTGATCTATACAACAAAGTATCTCAAGCGTTCACGGTATTCCTACCAGTACGTTCTGTTGGTGTAATGGGCGATGGCCGTAAGTACGATTGGGTTGTGTCTCTACGTGCGGTAGAAACTATCGACTTCATGACTGCTCATTGGGCACACCTACCATACGACTTCCTAGGTAAGGTATCTAACCGTATTATCAACGAAGTTGATGGCATTTCTCGTGTTGTTTACGACATTTCAGGTAAGCCACCAGCGACTATCGAGTGGGAATAATTTTCCTCTAGACAGTTGAGTTTATAAGAACCAGCCTTCGGGCTGGTTTTTTTGTACTTCAAGTTTGTGAAGAGGTGGCTCAACTTTTTTGTGAGAGATATATACATGCGGTTAAATTGAATATATATTCATTTTAATTGTTTAATTATCATAAATGGTATTGCTATGGAACAGGCTGACGTTACCTCTCTCATTCCCATCCTTATTACTCTTTTCCTCGCGCTGACCACAAGAAATGTCGTTGTTGGTTTATTCGCGGGTGTGGTGAGTGGTGTCGCTATGCTCGAAGGGACATTTGTCGAAAAAGGGCCACTAGACTCGTTTAGTGCACTGATGAAAAGCTATCTACTGCCGCAATTAACTGACAGCTACAATGCGGGCGTCATTTTGCTCTTGGTCTTTATTGGTGGCTTTGTTGCCTTGATGGAGAAATCTGGCGGTGGTGTGGCGTTTGCTAAAAAGGTTACTCAATGGGTTGCGAGTAAATGCCAAGCTCAACTGTCCGCATGGTTCGGTGGTGTGGTTATTTTCTTCTCAGACCTTGGTACACCACTGATTGTTGGCCCTGTTTTTCGCCCTTTATTTGATAAGTTAAAAGTATCACGCCAAAAATTAGCTTTTATTATCGACTCTACTTCCTCTCCCGTCGCAATCTTGATCCCTTTTATCGGATGGGGCGTTTACATCATGGGATTGATTCAAAAAGAGTTTACTGCCCTGAATGTCAGTATGAGTGATTGGGATGCTTTCATTGGTGCGATCCCGTATCAGTTTTACGCCTTTCTTGCGATCGCGATTGTGCCGATTGTCTCTTTCTTCAAATTAGATTTCGGACCGATGGCGAAGGCTGAACAACTAGCAGAGCAGGGCTCCGACTTTGGGAAAGTGCAGGAGTCCATGAATGTGTTTACGCATAAAAATGCAAAATCTAGTTTTGTATGGGCACCTTTGCTCGTTATGCTGGTGGTTCTATGTACCATCCTCGTGCCACACGGTTTTCCATTTCAAAAAGTGGCAGGATCAACGTTTAGGGCTGCACTTTCTTCTGCATATTTCTTCGCGGCCTTCACTTTAATTGCGCTGATGGCGTTTTATGGCGTAAGAAAGCTTTCGGATGGTATTCAGGTTTATCTGAAAGGGATGTCAAACATGATGTCAGTGGCGGTGATTCTGGTATTGGCTTGGGCGCTTAGCTCGGTTGGGAAAGAATTAGGTGCAGCTGCATACATTGCTGAACAAGCTCAAGCCGGTTTCCCTTACTGGTTATTGCCAGCGGTTGCGTTTTTACTGGCCGGTATTATCTCGTTCGCTACGGGATCATCTTGGGGGACGTTTGCCATCATGATGCCATTAGTGATCCCAACTGCCGTTGCGATTGATGCACCACTGTTGGTTTGTATTGGTGCGGTATTATCTGGTGGCTTGTTTGGCGATCACTGTTCTCCCATCTCTGAAACTACGATTTTGTCGTCGACAGGAGCGGGGTGTGAACAGTATGAGCACTTCCGTACACAATTGCCTTACGCATTACTCAATGGAATGATCGCATTAGGGTGTTTTCTTTTAGCTGGAATCAACGCCTCACCAGTGATTGTGCTTGCCGCAATTATTTCTCAGTGTGTGGTTTATTTTGTGCTGTCTAAACAAAAGTCAACCGCGAAGCTAGAGGTGGTTTCGGCAGAACAATAAAGAGAGAAACATCACAAAGCGGAGGCTCACAGGGTCTCCGCTTTTCTTTTGAGTCAAGGTAACATTTTTCTTGTGACAAAATGTGTGTGAGGACCTATTTATTCATTTTGTCTCGCAGAATCAACGTACTTGGCTCGGTGTTTCGTATATATGATCCACTATATGTCTAGTTATTCCTCGTATATTGTATTGTTGAAATCCGGAGACTAGACATGTTTGCACTCAAACATCTTCCTCTTGCATTGAGTTGTGTCTTAGCAGCACAAGTGAATGCGAGTATGAATATTCAGCCCGATCCGCAAAATCCGAATGGTTATGTTATTGCTCGTGGTGACGTTCAAGCCGTAGAGCAAAGCAAAACTTCTGATCCTATGTATGCCATTTGGTCACAAGCATTAGAGACACGCCCGAACTCAGTGGTTGAAGCGATTGTTCCAGGGGCGACAACCAACCCAGAAAACGTGAAGCGTGTAGAGCGTGTATTCCCCGAAAGTGAGTGGGACTTCCTGACTCAAATGGCGGCACCTGAATACACTTACACGCGTTTCCTACGTGCAATTGGTAAGTTCCCTGCATTCTGTGGTGAGTACACAGACGGTCGTGATTCGGATGCAATTTGTAAAAAATCGATCGTGACAGCGTTTGCTCACTTTGCACAAGAAACCGGTGGCCATATTTCGATTGATAACGTATCGGATAATCCGCTAGGGTTGGAAGAGTGGCAGCAAGCTTTGGTTCATGTGCGAGAAATGGGATGGTCTGAAGGGCAAGAAGGTTACACAACAGGTTGTGGTCAAAATGACTGGCAAAACAAACGCTGGCCATGTGAGTCTGGACAAGGTTACTTTGGACGTGGTGCAAAGCAGCTTTCTTACCATTTTAACTATGGCGCGTTCTCTGAAGTGATGTTTGATGGCGATGCATCTGTATTGCTGAAAAATCCAGGCTTGGTTGCGGATTCGTGGCTGAACTTAGCATCGGCTATCTGGTTCTTCCTAACCCCACAAGCACCGAAACCTGCAATGCTACATGTGATTGACCGTACTTGGGTGCCTTCACAGCGTGAGCTTGATGCTGGCATTGGTTACGGCTTTGGTACCACCATCAACGTGATCAATGGTGGTATTGAGTGTGGAGAGCAAAACAAAGATAAAGGTCAACCTGTTAACCGTATTCGTTATTGGGAAGGTCTTGCCGCCCATTATCAAATTCCAATTGAAGCCGATGAGACCAATACCTGTTGGCAGCAGACGCCTTACGGTAGCTTAAATCTGAATGGTGCGACAGACGTGTTGTACACCAACTGGGATGGAAACTGGAAATACTACTCAGATCGTCCGGGAGGCCACTCTTTTGAATGTGAACTTGTTGGTTTCCAAACGGCTTACTCTGCGCTAGTTGCGGGTGATTATGAGAAATGTGTAACTAACTTCTACCAATCTCATGCGGGTTGGCCAGAAGTTCGTGTAGTTGACAAGTTAGATCCAGTGGATCCGGTCGATCCGCCTGTAGGTGGTGTGGCAGCTTGGGATTCTGGCAAAGTATATAACACGGGGGAACAAGTCTCTTACCAAGGTGCTGTTTACGAAGCGAAATGGTGGTCACAAGGTAATGAGCCAACGAAAGGAGACCCGTGGAAGCTGGTTTCAGGCACTCCTACGGAGCCGCCTACAACGGAACCTGAACCACCGGTGACTGAGCCAGAGCCGCCCGTCACAGAACCAGAGCCGCCCGTCACAGAACCTGAGCCGCCAGTAACCGAGCCAGAACCACCAGTGACAGGCAATTTTATTCAGTGGGAGCCAGGTGTAACGCAAGTCGCTAACGGCGATAAAGTGACGTACCAAAACAAATGTTTTGTTGCGAAAAATGGCCCAGGAGTGTGGGAAAGCCCAACGCAAAGCAACTGGTTCTGGGACGAGATTTCTTGTCAGTGATCGAGTAAAAAACAACCTAACCATCTATAAAGACTCTGCTTTTTTGCAGGGTCTTTTTTTATATATGTAGCGGTTTATTTATGGAATCTAAGTTTTCAATAACAGCTTTTCTCTTTTGTTCTGGAGCCCATTAAAATTCGCGCGCATTTTTTATCAACATTTTTGAAAAAAGGTATTTGTACATGTCGACAAAACTGGCTAACCCAGCACCGCTAGGTCTTATGGGTTTCGGTATGACCACTATTCTGCTCAATATTCATAATGCAGGATTTTTCCCAATTGACTCTATGATTCTAGCGATGGGCATCTTTTACGGTGGCCTTAGCCAAGTAATCGTTGGCATCATGTGCTTTAAACGCGGTGATACATTCGGCACAACTGCGTTTACTTCTTACGGTCTATTTTGGCTAACATTGGTTGGTCTAATCGTAATGCCTCACATGGGTCTTCCTGCAAGCCCTGCAAGCTTTATGGGTTGGTACCTAGCGCTTTGGGGCATCTTCACTGGTTTCATGTTCATTGGTTCTCTATGTTACCCAACAGCGAAGCAAGTGGTATTTGGCTCTCTAACTATCCTGTTCTTCTTGCTTGCTGCTCGTGATTTCACTGGTAGCGAAGTGATCGGTGCTATCGCTGGCTTCGAGGGTATCTTCTGTGGCGCAAGTGCAATTTACTTCGCAATGGCACAAGTACTGAACAACGAATTTGGTCGTGAAGTGTTACCTGTAGGTAAAGCAAAAATCGCTCGTAAAGTTGAAGCGGTTATCGCCTAAGCTGCTACTCATAATGAAGAAAGGGGGATTAACCATTGGTTAATCCCCCTTTTTTATGTCCTCAATCGGACCACTGCTTTTTCTTATTTATGTGATAACGCTATGTTGATGGTTGCTCAACAGTTTCTGCGCTATTGCTGTCTGCCGTTGGTGCTTTACCCGTTTTACGTCGGTACTTATCTTCCCAGTAATCTGCGCCTTTAATGCCCAGTGCAACAGGGTTAAATGTAAAATCGGTCACACCACGTTTTTGTTGCTCTTCGTAGTCGTTCAGTGCTTTGAGTGCAGGCTTCGACATAAAGAAGATGATCAAAATACCGATGATGTTTAGCCACGCCATCAGTCCTACGCCTACATCACCCATCGCCCATGCTAAGTTGGCGGTTTTCACGGTTCCGTAGAACACGGATGAAATAATGATGACTTTCAGAATAAACATCAGTCCATTTACTTTGAACGTACGACGAATGTAAGCAATGTTCGTTTCTGCAATGTAGTAGTAAGCCAGAATGGTCGTAAACGCGAAGAAGAATAGAGCGATTGCGATGAATGGTTTACCCACGCCAGGTAGTGCGCTTTCGATCGCCATCTGTGTAAACACAGGACCATTTGCACCAATATCCGCTGGTAGGTTTTGAACCAGGAATGTACCTTCAATCGCACCATTTACGTTGTACGCGCCAGTGATAAGAATCATGAACGCGGTTGCTGAACACACAAGTAGTGTATCGATGTAAATAGAGAAAGATTGAACAAGACCTTGCTGAGCTGGGTGATCAACACTCGCTGCTGCTGCTGCGTGAGGACCAGTACCTTGACCTGCTTCGTTGGAGTAGACACCACGTTTTACACCCCAGCCGATTGCTGCACCAACGCCTGCCATTGGTGTGAACGCGTCACCAATGATCATGCCGAAAATGCGTGGAACCTCACCAATGTTTAGAAGGATGATGACAAACGCAGTAATGATGTAAGCTAACGCCATAAATGGCACAACGACTTGGGTAAAGTTCGCGATACGCTTTACGCCACCAAAAATGATGAAAGCCAAAATGACACAAACAACCGTACCAGTGAAAATTTTAGCAAAACTGAAGGTACCAATAGCGGTTTCAATCATGTCACCTGAGCCAAATGCGGCTTCTACTGCGTTACCGATACTGTTCGATTGAACGCCAGGAAGTAGAACACCACAAGCAAAGATGGTCGCGATAGCAAAGATCCAAGCGTACCATTTTTGTCCCATTGCTTTCTCAATATAGTAAGCAGGGCCACCACGGAACTCGCCTTCGTCTTCTTCTTTATAAATTTGTGCAAGTGTTGATTCTGCGTATGCGGTTGCAGCGCCAAAGAAGGCTACGACCCACATCCAGAATACGGCGCCTGGGCCACCGAAACCGATAGCAGCGGCAACACCAGCAATGTTACCTGTACCTACACGGCCAGATAGTGAAACAGCAAGTGCCTGAAATGATGATATCCCTTTTGTTGAACTCTTCCCTGAAAGTAATAAGCGCCACATCTCAAAGAAGTGACGAATTTGTACAAAACGCGTCATGATTGAATAGAACAAACCTGCGCCAAGGCACAAATAGATCAGTACCGGGCTCCAAATAATTCCATTCAGAAAATCAACTAATGACTGCATGAGTATTTTCCCTGTTAGTTGTGTTTGTGGTTGTTTTTCACACAATACATTACCCTTTATGTAATGCAATTGTTAACTTTTTTAGCTACAAATCCTTTGTAGCGTGATGATGAACACAGAATGGAGAGTAGTTGTTAAAATTTGGTTCTTGTTGCTTATTTGCTCCTTTTAGGTAGAAGATTTGCCTGATGATTAATTATGCAGCACATTGTCATTTAAATGTGCTGCGATTTTGATGAGTTAAAAATGCCAGTGGTTATGCATTTTGTGGAGTAAGTGTCTGCCTGTTTTTTTGTTCAGTCATGTCCTCAGGCGTAACGACAAAGGTTAAGCTCCGCATTATCCATCACTTTTGCTTTTTCGCCTTTCATTACGCTTGCTAGCAATTGACCTGAACCACAAGCCATCGTCCAGCCCAGAGTTCCGTGTCCGGTGTTAGTAAAAAGGTTATCGTATTTAGTCGCGCCGATAATTGGTGTGCCATCAGGCGTCATTGGCCTAAAGCCGCTCCAAAACTCAGCTTGGCTGAAGTCACCACAACGAGGAAAAAGATCACGGATGACCATTTCGATGGTGTTTTTGCGCTTTTGTGGAAGGGAAGCATCAAACCCTGCTAATTCTGCGGTGCCAGCTACGCGAATTCTGTCATCAAATCGAGTCATAGCGACTTTATAGGTTTCATCCATCACAGTAGATCGAGGAGAGAAGTGTTCATCTTCCATCGGGATGGTGAGTGAATAGCCTTTGACAGGGTAGACCGGAATATCAATATCGAGTTGCTTGAGTAGCGCTGTAGAGTAGCTGCCAGAGGCCACTACATATTGGTCTGCTTTAAATTGTCCTCGGTTCGTTTGGACACCTATGATCTTTTTGCCTACTGTAACCCAATTGCTTACTTCAGTATCGAACTCAAATCGGACATCGTGTGCCTTAGCAAGCTCCGTTAGTTGTTGGCAAAATTGATGGCAATCGCCCGTTTCGTCATCAGGTAGATGCAAGCCACCAACCAGTTTGTCTTTCACAAGTGCAAGCCCTGGCTCTTGTTCAATACATTGTTCGACGTCCATTAGCTTAAATCGGGTTCCGCTTTGTTCAAGGAGCTGCATGTCCTTTTCAATGGCTTGCAGCTGTTGATGTGTTCGGAATACTTGCAAGGTCCCAAACTGACGTCCTTGATACTCAATGGCGTGTTCTTGGCGTAACTGTTCTAAGCAAATACGGCTGTGGTTAGCGATCGAAAGCATGCGAGCCTTGTTAACTTGATAGCGAGGTAGGGTGCAGTTCGCGACCATTTTACTCGCCCAGCGGATCATGTCGGCATTCAGAGTGGGTTTGATTTTAAGTGGAGCATGCTCCTCCATTAACCACTTAATGGCTTTAACAGGAACACCAGGCGCAGCCCAAGGCGAAGAATAGCCATATGAGATCTGCCCGGCATTGGCGAAGCTCGTTTCCATGGCACTGCTTGCTTGGCGGTCAATGACGGTAACTTGATAGCCTGCTTGAGATAAATACCAAGCAGAGGTTAAGCCGATAACGCCGCTGCCTAATACGATGACTTCCATTGATGCACTCCACACATTTATCAGAGTGCTCAGTTTCTTTTCTTTACCTTTTGTTAACAATCGATATAAATTACACACTGTGTTTAGAAAAACTATAGGCTCAAGGATGAAAAGTAATCTGATAAGTGGTTTGTGCCTATTTAGCCAAGTCGCGGAGTACAGCAGCTTTACTGGTGCCGCAAGACATTTACACCTCACCACTGGTGCCATAAGCCAACAAATTATTCATTTGGAAGCGTTATTAGGTTTTACTTTATTTGAACGCCACTCTCGCGGTATTCGTTTAACCGTAAAAGGCACTCAGTTACACCAAGCGACGCAGTTTCACTTTTCGGAACTGAGCAAATTGCTTGATGAGCTCAAAGTAGAAAAGCAAACCAATGAAATTCGTTTGAAGTTGACGCCTTCTTTTGCTTTCAAATGGTTAGTCCCAAAGCTCGAAAGCTTCCATCACGATAATCCGGATATCCAAGTACAAATCTTTGCGGAAGGTGCGCTGGTAAATAGTGAGATAAAAGACTATGACGTCGCAATTGACTATGGTCTTCATCCTTATAGAAATGCTAACGCGGAGCTGATTTTGGATGAGCATCTGCTACCGGTGATGAGTCCAAAATACCTTGAGGATCATGGCTGGCTAAAAACGTTGTTTGGTGAGCAAAAAAACTCAATGCCAGTGAAGCAATGGCAAGAGGCGACGCTACTACACGATGCGATGCCATGGGAAAAAGCGACGCGTGACTATGAGTGGCTATATTGGGCGTCAGCGATGGGGTTGGATTTTAAAACCGATATCGGACACTTTTTTAATCGAACGGATATGGCGATGTCTGCAGCCGAAGCAGGCGTTGGGATTGCGATGGCACGAATGGCACTGATTGAGGATGAATTGACGACAGAGCGTTTGGTTTCTCCATTCAAACCGATTCCTGCCAATGCAGGGTATTACTTGATCATGAACACACGTACGAATGCGACAGAAACGTTTCGTCACTGGTTACTTGGACAGTTGAATTAGCGTTTTATCTCTGTGATTCATCCCTACGTTATTTGTTGAAAAATTGGGCAATATAAGTTTTAAGCAAGGTAAGTGCTTTTCTTGCCGCTATTTGAGTGATGAAAGACAGGGAAGAACATGAAAGACGAAACGCTATCTATCCATTTTGGTTACGAAACTGACCCGACCACCAAATCTGTCGCGACACCGATTTATCAAACGGTCGCGTACGAGTTTGATAACGCGCAGCATGGTGCTGATCTGTTTAACTTGGAAGTGCCGGGGAATATCTACACTCGCATCATGAATCCGACTAATGACGTGCTGGAAAAACGCATGGCAGCGTTAGAAGGCGGCATTGCTGGATTGGTCGTGAGTGCGGGGAGTGCAGCGATTAACTATGCGATTCTGACGTTAGCGCAAGCGGGCGATAACATCGTTTCTACGCCGCAACTTTATGGCGGTACTTATACCTTGTTTGCGCACATGCTCCCAAATCAAGGTATTCAGGTGAAGTTTGCTAAAGATGACAAGCCAGAAAGTTTGGCCGAATTAATTGATGAAAATACCAAAGCGGTGTACTGCGAGAGCATTGGTAACCCTGCGGGTAATATCATCGATTTAGAACGTGTGGCGGAGCTTGCTCATGCACAAGGCGTACCTGTGATTGTGGATAACACCGTTGCGACGCCAGTGCTTTGCAAACCCATCGAATTTGGTGCGGATATCGTAGTTCACTCTCTCACTAAATACGTTGGTGGGCATGGCACCACATTAGGTGGCGTGATTGTGGATTCCGGTAAATTCCCTTGGGCACAGCACAAAGACCGCTTTCCTGTTTTCAACCAACCAGAACCTTCTTACCACGGCGTGGTGTATACCGAAGCGTTTGGTGAGGCGGCATTTATCGGGCGTGCGCGTACCGTACCACTGCGTAATACCGGAGCAGCATTATCACCGATGAATGCATTTATGCTTATGCAAGGGTTAGAAACGTTACCGCTGCGTATGGAGCGCCATACCGAGAACACACTCAAAGTGGCTGAATTCTTGGAACAGAATGACAAAGTCAGTTGGGTAAGTTATGCCGGATTGCCAAGTTCTGAACACTTCCATCTCGCCGAAAAATACATGAAAGGTAAGCCTTCTGCGATTTTGTCGTTTGGTTTAAAAGATGGTTATGACGCTGGTGTGCGTTTTTATGATGCTTTGAAAATCTTTAAGCGTTTGGTGAACATTGGCGATGCAAAATCATTGGCTTGCCATCCTGCATCGACGACTCATCGTCAATTGAGCGAAGCAGAACAAAAACAAGCTGGTGTGTCTCCAGAGATGATTCGTTTATCGGTGGGTATTGAACATATTGACGATATTCTAGCCGATTTAGAACAGGCACTAAACGCGTAAAACGATTCTGTTTTTAGCTTTGGGTTACCCATAGGCCAGCCTTTAAAAAAGCTGGCCTATTTTTATTTTATTGTTTAAATATCAAGGGTTTTAGTGTTTTTGGGTTGTGGTATTCCAAAAGCTCATGGTGGGTGAAATTTATTCCCTTGTCGCATTTGGGGTTGTTCCTGATGATGTGTGCAAATCTTACACATTGGAAGGGACTCAAATGTCTTACGTATTTCACCGTCATTGCCATGCCACGTTGCCAATCATCGATAAAGGTGAAGGTGTTTATCTATTCGATAAACAAGGGAAACAGTATCTCGATGCTTGTGGCGGCGCTGCGGTATCAAACCTTGGCCACAGTCATCAAGCCGTTAAAAAAGCTATGTTGGAACAGCTCGAGCGAGTGCCGTTTGCTCATACTGGATTTTTTACTAGTGACAGCAGTGAGCGACTAGCGGAATTGATTTGTCAGCATATGCCTGAGCAGTTCAACCATGTGTATTTAGTCAGTGGCGGATCAGAAGCGGTGGAGTCGGCACTAAAAATGGCGCGGCAGTATTTCGTGGAATCAGGTAAGCCAGAGAAAAAGCAATTCATCGCGCGTCAGCAAAGTTATCACGGTAATACCTTGGGGGCTCTGGCTGTCGGAGGTAATGAATGGCGACGTGAACCGTTCAAACCCATCTTACACCCGAGCCATCATATCGCCCCTTGCTATGCTTATCATTATCAGCAGAGTCATGAGTCGGAATTGGATTACTCATTGCGAGCGGCGAATGAGCTAGAGGCAAAAATTCTTGAGTTGGGGGCTGATAATGTCATGGCTTTTGTCGCTGAGCCCATTGTGGGAGCCACCGCTGGAGCTGTGCCTGCCACACAAGGTTACTTCAAGCGTATTCGCGAAATATGCGACCAATACGATGTGTTATTGATCTTGGATGAAGTCATGTGTGGCGTTGGACGCAGTGGCAGTTTTTTTGCGTTTGAGCAAGAAGAGGCAGAACCCGATCTGGTGTGTATGGCTAAAGGGCTTGGTGCGGGTTATCAACCTATTGGCGCGGTGGTTGCGAATGATCGAGTCTATCAAGCTATTGCTGATGGAAGCGGTTTTTTCCAACACGGTCATACCTTTATGGCGCACCCTGTGGCGTGCGCTGCTGCCGTGGCAACAATTGAAACCATCTTCCAAGATGATTTATTAACGGCGGTGAATCAGCAAAGTGCTTTGCTGCGTAATGAGCTTACTTCTGCATTGGCCCATTTACCGTACATTGGCGACATTCGTGGTAAAGGCTTGTTTTTTGGCATTGAGCTGGTGGCGGATAAAGAAAGCAAGGCGCCTCTGAGTAAAGCCACATTGGCAGACAAACGCATCAAACAGCGAGCAATGGAAAATGGCTTAATGTGCTACCCAATGGGCGGAACGATTGATGGCGTTAATGGGCACCATATTTTGCTCGCACCGCCATTCATTATTCAGTCTCATCATATTGATGAACTAGTCGGTAAACTCTCATTAACGTTAAAAGAGGTGGCGGAGACATGGAAGTAGCAAACCAATATTTGCGAGAACCTATCGCCATTATCGTGGCCCCAAACGGTGCTAGAAAAACTAAGCACGATCACGCCAACTTACCTATGACAAAAGACGAACTGGTTGCAGAGGCTATCGCTTGTCAAACGGCAGGGGCTGCCATGATCCATTTGCATGCTAGAGACGCCAACGGATGTCATTCATTAGACATCGACGACAACATGGCAATTTACCATGCCGTGAAAGAAGCGGTGGGAGAAACCATGATGGTTCAGCTCACCACAGAAGCTGTGGGTTTATATTCTCCGCCACAACAGAGGGCGTTAGTCAAAGCTGTGAAACCTGAAGCGGCTTCTTTCGCATTGAGGGAGTTAATCCCCGATCGCGCAAGTGAGAAAGAAGGGCATGTCTTTTTCCATTGGTTGGCAGAGAACAGCATCGTGAGCCAAATTATTCTCTACGATACAACCGACATTGAACGTTATTTCCAACTACGCGATGCGGGCGTGTTACCTAAAACGTATCAGCATGCATTAGTGGTGTTAGGGCGTTATCACCAAACTCAACAGTCTTCGCCATGGGATTTACGAGGTTTGAATTTGGCGCGTTTTGTCGAGGAAGAAATTCGATGTGCCATTTGTGCTTTTGGCGCGCGAGAGCAAGACTGTTTAGCGAGTGCGATGTTACTTGGATTCGATGTGAGAGTGGGGTTTGAGAATAACCACGTCGATGTGGCAGGCGAATTAGCAATCAGTAACGCGGCTCAGGTGGAAGCTCTACGCGATGTGGCGCATCGCTTTGCTATTCCTTTACACAGTGCGCAAAGTTTGCGTTCAGCTTTGAAGTAAATCTGCTCGCGGAAAAGAAAAAAAGAAAAAAAGAAGAAAGGAAAGTAAAAAGGCTCCATCGGAGCCTTTTCGGTATTTGTCGTTAGTTCTCAGTTTGCGCTACAGGTTGACGAGCGGGATGTTTGATAAACACCGCGACAACAGCCGCTATCGCTAATGCAAAACAGTAGTAAGAATTGGCAACTACTTCAAGTGGCGAGAGGTTGAACACGGAACCTAGCAGCAGTACTTGAGCACCGTAAGGCAACACGCCTTGTACCACGCATGAGAAAATGTCTAATAAGCTTGCTGAGCGGCGAGGAGAGACATTATTCTCTTCCGCCAGTTGGCGAGCAACGCTGCCCGATACAATGATGGCTACGGTGTTGTTTGCCGTACAGCCATTGACCATTGAAACCAAACCTGCAATACCTAGCTCGCTTGCACGACTGTTCGCATGCTTAGAGTGACTAGAGCCAAACGCGTGGATAAGGCTACTAACGAAATTTGTTAGAAAAGCAAGACCACCTTGGCGACGCATCAGTTCACTCAAACCACCAATCAGCATGGATAACAAGAAGATCTCCTGCATGTTACCAAAGCCTTTGTAAACGTCTTGGGCTAGATTAGTCAGTCCGTAATTGTCAATCGATGCCAAGCTCACGCCGCCAGCCAAAAGAATGCCAATCGACAGAACCACAAACACATTCACACCAGATACCGCTAGGATCAAAATAGTGATGTACGGCAAGACTTTTAGCCACTCAATATCGCCAGTTGCAGGCACTTGAGTCGCTGTACTGTTGAAAGCGAACACTGCAATCGCGATCAACGCCGCAGGTAAAGCAATACGAATGTTCTCTTTAAACTTGTCTTTCATCTCACAACCTTGAGAGCGTGTCGCCGCGATGGTGGTGTCAGAGATGATAGAAAGGTTATCACCAAACATAGCGCCGCTCAGCACAACGCCTGCGGTTAACGGTAAGCTCATTCCTGCTGATTCAGCAATACCCAACGCTACGGGGGCAACGGCTGCGATGGTACCCATCGAAGTGCCCATTGCTGTTGCGATAAAAGCAGAAATCAGAAAAATGCCCGGTAAAATCATGGTGGTTGGAATAGCGGATAAACCAAGGTTTACTGTTGCATCAACACCGCCAGAGGCTTTTGCTACCGCAGCAAAGGCACCTGCAAGCAGATAGATCATACACATTGCGATGATGTCTGGGTGGCCAACACCACGCATGAAGTGTTCGATTGAGCGGTTAAGTTTCTCTTTACTTAAAAGAAACGCAATGATGATGGCTGGTAATACCGCGATGGGTGCAGGCAGCTGGTAGAAGGCAAATTCCACGCCTTGCAAAGATAAGTAAGTGCCTACGCCAATAAATAGCGCAAGAAATACAATTAATGGGATCAGTGCGACCGCAGACGGTGCAACTGTTTTAGTAGTTTGTTGGGAACCGGACATGTAAACGACAATGTTAATGATAAGAGAGAAGAGCAGACTAATATCACATTTATACATTGTCAACGTCTAGACGTCTAAATGGCTGTTTAAATTTTACACGTAAAGAAAAAGATAAAAGCTCGTGTTGCGTATCTCACTGATACCACGAGCTTTAGTTATGCGCTAATGAAGAGACTGTCGTTATTGCATTGATTTGGCTTTTTTGCGTTTAACAATACCTAAAACCATCCACGTAAATAAGACAGCAGCAAATGCCCATACCAGATATTTGTATTCGGTGTACAGGTTGCTCAACACGCTTAAATGCTCAAATGCAAAGTGAGTTAACAAGCTGAATACCAATACCCAAACCGTCGCCGCGAGGGCGTTACCGAGCAAAAACTCTCTACGTGGCATTTTCGCGATACCGCATGCAAGAGGCATAAATTGCTTCATTCCTTCAATAAAGCGGCTGACGACCAAGCACGTAGGGCCGTATTTCTGGATAGTCAATTGAAGCGTTTGCATCTTCGGGCCGGAAATGTAGCCTTTTTTATCCAACCAGCCTTCAAAGTAATAGCCGATTAGGTAACCACAGGTATTACCCAAAAAGCAGCTCAGCCACGATACCATCATTACCATACTTAGGTTCATGACTTGTTCTGACGAGAGCAAAGATGCCGCGATCATCAGTGATTGACCAGGCATCGGGATACCTATCCCTTCTAGAAATATACTGACAATCAGCGCAACGTAGCCGTATTGCTCAAGCAAAGGCTTCATTGACACGAGAAGTTCGTTAATATGTTCCAAAAGCTTTCCCCTAATAAAAGCGGAACGAAGTTGGAGTGATACTCCGAATGTCCTATTGGGTCAATTCTTGTTTCTCACCGTTGAGAAAAACTGACATGCCTCTGATAATTGCGCAGAATCAACCTGCAGCTGGCTTTACTCGCCGCCACGCTCTTTGGTAGCGGCGAACTAGGGAGATCCTTATGACTCTTTGGCTTTGGTGAATGCGCCATACAAATCAAGGCGGCGATGACGTAAGTTGGTGACAGAGCCTTCGGTATTAAGCTGTTTCAACTTAGTCAAATCAACATCAGCGAAGATTATCATTTCGGTGTTGGCGCTTGCTTCTGTTAAGGTCGCATCGTGTGGGAAATAGATATCCGACGGTGAGAATACGGCAGATTGTGCGTACTGGATATCGACATTATCAACACGAGGTAAGTTGCCGACACTGCCCCCAATTGCAACGTAGCATTCGTTTTCGATGGCTCGTGATTGGGAACAGATTCGTACTCGTTGGTAGCCATTTTTTGTGTCTGTCCAGAAAGGAACGAACACAATTTGTGCGCCTTGCTCGGCGAGCATTCTTCCCAATTCAGGGAATTCGCTGTCATAACAAATCAGTATGCCGACTTTGCCCGCATCGGTTTCGAACACTTGAACATTGTCACCACCGTCGATCACCCAGTCTTTTTGCTCATGGGGCGTGATGTGGATCTTATATTGAGCGTTTATTTCACCATCTCGTTGCAGCAAGTAGGCCACATTATACAACTTGCCATCCTCGATGACGGGCATACTGCCTGCAATAATGTTGATGTTGTAGGTGACGGCCATCTGCGAGAAGCGGTTTTTGATCTCTTCTGTAAAGCTAGCCAAAAAGCGAATTGCTTCGACGGAATTTTGGTCGTTTTGCAATCCCATCAGCGGCGCGTTAAAGAATTCAGGGAATAGGGCGAAATCGGCTTTATAGTTCGCAAGAGAAGAGATGAAGAACTCAGCCTGATCGAGCAAATCCTCCAGGTCATTCATCGCGCGCATTTGCCACTGGACGACACCAATCCGAATCAGTGTTTTTTCTACATCGTGTACGGATTGAATATCCTCTTCGTAGAAAAAGTTATCCCACTCCAGCAGTGTCGCGTAACCTTTAGAAGCGCTATCCTCTGGTAAGTAGCCGCGCATGATTCGTTTTACATCGAAGTCGTTAGCAAGCTGAAAAGACAAAATAGGGTCATGAAGCTCACGGCGTTTTACTTTGTCGATGTACTCTGCAACGCTCAGTTCATCTGCGTATTGGTGGTAATTAGGAATGCGACCACCGGCTAAAATTGCTTTGAAGTTCTTACTACGGCAAAGCTCTTTACGCGCATCATACAAACGTCGACCTAAACGTAGCCCTCGATAGTCCGGGTGGACAAATACATCGAGACCATACATTGCATCACCGGTTACTTGATTCTGTATGACGTTGTTTTCGGTAATGATGTCGGTATATAGATGAGGAAGAGAAAAGCGGTTGTAGTCCACTTTAATGGTTAATGCTGCACCGACTATTTTGCCGTTATCTTCAATACAGATTTGGCCATCAGGAAACTGATGAATGAGATCCATGATGGTCAGGCGTGGCCATGAGCCACCAACATCAGGAAAAACAAGGTCCATTAATTCCGCGAGCTCTGGGTAATCGGTCGGCTCAATGGTGCGTAAAGAGAGTCTTGGCGTGTTGCTGTCCATATCCTACTATCCATTTATCCTTTTTAAATAGTATGGATGAGAATGCCATAAATTTGAGCAGACAGATACCGAAGTCTTTGAGTTGTTTTGGTTTACCTAAACGAGTTTAAAGAAACAACATTAACTTAGCTTGCTCTTCAGCCATTCGTGAAATGCCACTACTTTTTTAGCTGAAAGTCGATAATTTGGAATCATCACGTAATAACCATAACCGCTCTGTAAAGAGAGGTTGAGAACATGCTGAATGTCCCCTCTTAAAATCGAATACTGCGCCATAAAATCAGGAAGCAAGGCGAGCCCTTTTCCCATTCTGACAGCTTCGCAAGCTAGGTAAAAATGTTCGACGCCTACAGGTTGATAGGTAACGGGAGATTCTACAGTGTAGACAGTTTTAAATTGCTCCCATAGCTGAGGGCGAGTGATTTGAGGTATAAACGGATAATTACTAACAGCGTGCACACTCTCAATTGCAGGAGCATTTGTGCAACCGACTAATAACAATGTTTCTTCGCACAGTAAGTGGCTGTATTCATAATGTGTGGATAATGGAAGGCAGCGAATATGTAAGTCACTTTCGTTGCTCGAATCTTTGACGTTCCCATCCCCGGTACAGACTCTTACTCGGATGTTAGGATGTTGCTGGTGGAAGTCATCAATATTAGGTATCAACCAAAGGCTGGCAAAAGAAGGGGTTACGTCCACGGTGAGTAATTCTTGCTTTGAATCTGACTGGATTAAGTTGGCAGTTGCATGCTGAATAAGCTCCAAAGCTTCTGTGACTTGCGGCAGATAACGCTTGCCTTCTTCGGTTAACTCAATACCACTCGCCCTTCTTTGTATTAAAGGTAAACCCACCAATTGCTCCAGCGATGCGATTTGTTTGCTTACTGCGCTTTGCGTAATACATAGGGCATCCGCTGCTTTAGAGAAACTGAGGTAATTAGAGACCGCGACAAACGTCCTTAATGCTCGAATAGAAGGGTATTCACTGCCTTTTAACATACTTCAGTTCCATTAAACTCTGCTTAGGCAAAGAGTAGAGTATTCACGGCTTGAAGCAAAGTAAGATGCAACGTATGTGTGATTAGCTTCCTTTCTTATAAAAACTAGCTAAGCGTTTTTTGACTGATTAATCTACAAGAGTATTTTAGATGTTTATTTAATTTCTTTGAAAAATCTACAAATTAACAAGAATCTTTTTCACATCATCGATTAACCTCAATTTAGTATTGTTTATATAAAGTAAACAGACAGATCGTTTTTTCTGTTTTTGTTCGGCGTTCTTTAGAGGATTGTCAGTATTCTATAAAATTAAATATATTTTTCATTAATTTAAAGTTGGCATTGCATTTGCTCTTTACTATTCGAACCTTCAATGGAACTTATATTAGGAGAACGAAATGAAAAGCAATGTTGTTACTTTGATTAGCCTTTTTTCTTTAGCAACGTTTAGTACTTTATCACATGCTGCGGACTCCAACGATCATGGTGTATATGTTGGCGCCAACTACGGTTACTTAAAAGTTGATGGACAAGATGACTTTGATGATGACAGCGATGTTATTCAAGGTTTAGTTGGTTACCGTTTTAATCCTTACTTAGCGTTGGAAGGTGGTTACATTGATTTCGGTAGCTATGGTAATAACCTAGCAAATGCCGAAACGGACGGTTACACCGCAGCACTAAAAGTTACAGCCCCTATTGCTGATCGTGTCGACCTTTACGCAAAAGGCGGTCAAATGTGGTACTCGACGGATTACGACGTTGCGGGCTTCCAAGGCAACAAAGATGATGAAGGTGTATTCGCTGGTGCCGGTGTTGGTTTTAAAGTTACTGATAACTTCTTAGTTAACGCAGAATATATGTGGTACGACGTAGAACTCAATGCGGAGAATGTCGCGAACGGTGCAAACACGGAAACAGACTTTAACCAAGCATCACTAGGTGTGGAATATAGATTTTAATATTGTTAACAACTCTAAGCCCTAATAAAAAGCGAAGCCTAAATAGCTTCGCTTTTTCTGAACTCAATCTAGTTGAGGATAATAGAGCGGTTTTTAGAATAATTGTTAGTGTCTTTTACTGTCACGCTACTATATTTAGAGCATTTCTAACATGACTGTCTAACCTTCTTACTAGTCTCGAAAAACAAAGTTTTATCACTCTATAAGTAATACTCGATAGGTCGATCGCTGCGCTACCTGACATTACATTCATGTGACCTAAAATACCGCGGACGTGTTCTGTATACTCGTTTTTTAGTTTTGAAATGTACGCCATAGCTTTAGCTAGTTGATCCCAAGCAGTAAGGCCTACGGTCGCATCTGTTGTATTATATGACCCAGACCTGAAATTCTTAGTAAAGTCAAAGTTGAAGAGACTATTTTACTTACCCAACCATCAGTCATCCGAGCATTATATCTATTGTTGAAGTCAAGAAATACGTTGCGTTCTAGGTAAGCTTGAGATTTGGGTTGTAGTGCCGACCACTCATTACTTGTAGCGGTATTGACATAACCCGGAACAGATTTTTTTCCTAGTCCATGAGCGCAGAAGTAGATGCCAGAACTTCCATCTAGCCGATACTCAATACCACCGTGAGTAAATGGCCAAAGAGGAGACATAGGAACTGGAGTTGCATCATGAGTGCATTATTTAATTTCCATACAAGTCAGAGTCTATATAACCAAATAAGTTACATTGACTGTTCACGTAGTAGTCATCGTTTTCTTCATCATCAATTGAAAAAGCAAAGTACTTAAGAGGGTTCTCAGTGTCACAAGAAAGGTTAGCCATGTTATTTTTTACGTAATCCTCTATTTTATAACCATCAAAGCTTCCTTCCCAAATAATAGTACTTTCATCATTACTGAGTTCTGCGACTAAAACAATAGTTACATAGTGCTCAATAAGAGGAGTGCTTATGATGTTTTTATTTTCATAGACTGGAGAAAATTCAAAGCGACCAGTACTGTCTGTGAATGTTGATAAGTCTATTGATTTCCCTGAGGTGCTTAAACCAATACTAAGGCTAACCTTCAGGCTACTAAGTGGTTTTCCTTTCTTTGTTAACACACCATTGATTTTCGGTGTGTATTGATTAACGTGTTCGTCATTCAATTTACTTTCTTCAAAATTCATTACAATGCTCACTAATATGACGGTAATAATTCCAGCAACTTAATTTTTCACAACAATACTTTCATTTTGAAATTTAAAAATCTATATATGTTGTGTTTCTATTCAATATCTAAGGTTAATTTTGTAATTAGAGTTACATTATTTTTTGTAACTACTATTTGTAGTCATTACATCGATAGAGCTGTAATGAAACAAGCGAGTAGGGACTAACAATGAATGCATCAATCAATTCATCGAGGGAGATGAGTATAGGCTTTAGACTTAGATCTAGTTATCTCTTAGAAAGGATAGGTAAGCAGAAAACTTTTAAGTTGCAGGGCTTTTAGTACCATGCTCTCTGCCTTTTTGATTAGTACTTATGAACTTCTTGTTTACTGATTAATACTCAACGAGTTTGTAAACCTACATGGGCCAAAGGTATGCGGTAATCTATGTAGTAAGATTTCAGAAAGCATGAATGTTTGAAAAAAGAGACTATTTTAGTTGATACAAAAAAGGCCACCCGAAGGTGGCCTTTTCCAAACGTTTGGTGGGCTGGCGGCATCTGAGTTGTGCCCTTAACTTGTTGTTATTTATTGGTTTAAGTTTTTGGGTTTTATGGTGGTAATACTTAGGGTAATACTAAAATGAAAAGTCATCCTGACTTCCAAGCCAGTTAAAGCTACCGATTACATCCATCATCAATTTAAACCCTTAAAACAATGAAGCAGCTAGGCCGCCAATAACGGCACCAACGGCTGCTCCAATTGGTGCAGCAGGACCAGAAGCCAAAGCCCCTACAGCGGCACCAGCACCAGCGCCGGAAACAATGCCGTTTTTGTACTGCGCTTTTAGTTGTTTATTTGTTGATTTACGCTGCTGTTCCTGCTTGTTCAGGTCTGAAAGACCTAGTACTGCCGTGTTTGCCGTTGTACGACCAACATCAATAAGACCATATCCCATATAAGGCGCATCCCCATTTTATTAACCTACCTGTAGCCGAGGAATGAAAGTCAACGATAACGTATTATGGAGTTTCAAGTTTAACTTTTACTCCATATGCCCTAAGAGTATTTATTGAAAATATCTTTAGCGATCTCTTGCGCCCCGTTGCGCGCATATATGTAATTGCTAATGCAAGCGCTCCCCGAACCGCTGGTGGATGTGTCGGCTAAATGCGCCCTCTATTTGATTGAACATCATGCATAACGGCACTTAAACTCGTAGAACGCGAATAGTTTGATTGTTTCGCGCTTTTTGGCTTCTTTCGCTGGCTATTGAGCGGTGTTAATCCCTTGGTGTCTTTAGGTTTGGCCGTACTTTCTGAACATTCTCTCAGTGTTCACTTTTCTGATCGTTCTCGCAGTGTTCACTTTCCTTTCTTTTCGGTGGTCCCTCGGCAAGCTCTGCAATTTTCCTATTAAGCTTTTGATTTAATTCAACTGTACCAAATCGGACACACTCATCTAGGTCTTTAATCCTATGCTGCTGGTGAAAGTGTCTTGCCCACCAATTCTGAACTAAGGCCGCTTTGAGTGTGTAATTTTTTCATCACTAAACCGTAAATATGAGCTTCAAATTTATCTTTAACTTATTGATTTAATTCAACTGTACCGATTCGGTACACTCGAAACAGATCACGAACTAGTTTCTTATTGCCGGAAGACAATAAAATTTGCCACTTTCTCTATGCCACTTTGCATGTCAGAGGTAATGCGAAGAACGACGCAGTTGTGTCTCTGTGCGATTCGAGCTAACAAATTTATGCCCCTTTCCGTGTTTAAGTCGATTAGGTGATCCTTATCAACGCAAGAGGCCATCGCTACTTTTTCTCATGATTCTGACCATAAACTGTACCATAAACTGTATAATGGTTCGCTTCAATAGTCGTTTATCAATAGTTAAAAATGAGAATCTATAAATCACTTTTACTTGCGTTCATCCTCGCACTCACAGGATGTGCTTCAGGGTCTTCAATTTTAGTTGGAGAGGCGAGAGAACCCATCGCCCCAGAAAACGTACGCCTCTATATCGAACCGCCAGAGTCATATGACACAATTGCTTTAGTTAATGCTTCAAGTGATGCAGGTTTAACAAATCAAGGGTCAATTGACTATGCAATTGAGGAGTTGAAAAAACAGGCCGCAAAACTTGGAGCAAATGGGGTTTTACTAGGAGCAACAGGTAGCAATAACTCTGTAATGTTAGGTGGACAAGGTACCGACTATCAGTACTTGATCCCAATATCTGAACAAACTGTTAGTGGTCAAGCGATTTACGTTGAAAAGCAATAAATCACCCTACTCAGAACTCCATAGCCAGCGCATTTAACTACAATCACATGCGCTGTAGCAAACTTTTGGACAGAAATGGTTTAGAGTATTTACTTAAATTAGCAAAGGACGAATAACTTCTGGTATGGAAACTCAGTGTCCAATCTAACAGGAGCAATTTAGTTAATAGAAATGCAGCTTCATCGCGACGCTCTATATGTATTGGCTAAACAAAGGTGCTGCCAGCTTCAATGCAATACCACACATGATGCATGAAATCGCAGAATCTAAAATTCGCCATGTTCTTGGCTTACTAAAAAGTGGGATCAACTTGTTAGCCAAATACACTAATCCATAAAACCAGCCCCCTGATGCGATCAGTGCCCCTATAACAAACAATAGTTTTTCATCAGGTTCCATTTGAGCAGTCACGCCCCCGAGTATCACCACCGTATCCAGATATACATGTGGATTTAAAAAAGTGATAGCCATCGCCATTAAAACGACTTTTAACCAACTCTGGGCAATGTCCGAATTTTCCAACTCTAGGTGACTTGAACCTTTCCAAGCTGATTTTGCAGATTGGTAGCCATACCAGAAAGCTTGGATTGGGCGATTGCGCAGCACGCTTCGACATTGAACCTGAAATCGCACGTGGTGCCGACTCAGTATCGTGATTTGTTGGACGATGCGTTGGCTCAAATTGGCTATCGTCTGCGTGTAGACACACTGGTGCACCCTGCTGAATTGACGCCGGGCGCGACCATGACGGTTCAGGCCTTGCTTGTGAACGAAGGGAACGCGCCACCGTATCAGCACCATTATCTGGCGTATCGATTGGTGAATGAGGACGAAGAAACCGCGTTTTTCAACGTCTCAACCGCAGATGTCATGCGTTGGCTGCCGGGTGAACACGCGACCTCCAGCAGTTTCACTTTGCCTGAAACGATCCCCACCGGCCATTACTACCTTGAGTTGGCTTTGGTCGATCGCCATGCTGAGGCAGAAGTGAATCTGGCCAATGAAGGGTTGCAGGCGTCGGGCTGGTATCGCTTATCTGACGTGACCATTCGTTAGGTCGACAGCCTTCGCCATGCTGTGGTGCGATAGACAGCAGCAAACGAAAAGCGAAAGTGACAGAAGAAAAGCGGGCAATGCCCGCTTTTTTGTACGTTGAGCGTTGAAACGACTTTCTTTGAAGACGCCTTTTTGGGGTTGGAAGACTAAGCCAGTGCTTGCGCCAGCAAGCTGACCGGGTGAATGGTTTCCAGCGCGGTGTTCTCTTCGATTTGCCATTTACAGGTTTCGCAGTCGGTGATCGCAAAATCTGCATCGGAGGCTTTGATCGAGTCAAACAGGTGCGAGCCGATTTTCATCGACACGTCATAGTTCTCTTCTTTAAAGCCATAGGTGCCCGCCAAACCGCAGCATTCGCTATCGAGGACAATCAGTTCTAGGCCCGGAATCATGCGCAGTAACTCAATGGTAAACATCACGTTGCCACTGCGTTCCAAGTGACAAGGCGTGTGATAAACCACTTTGAGGTTGACCGGTTTCATTTTCGGCGCATTGCCATTCATAAACTCTTTCAGCAGGAAGCGCGTGACGTATTCAATGTCGTTGGACACTTGGCTGTTGTCGACGCCGAGCACATGCGGGTATTCCTGTTGCAGCGTGAACGAGCAAGTTGAGGAGGTTGAAATCACTTTGGTGTGATATTCATTGACCGCAGTTTCCATGTTCTTCACGTTCAGCAATGCGTTTTTACGCGCTTTGTCATGAAAACCGTTGGCAATCAAAGGCACGCCGCAGCATTTCTCGTTGTTCAGCAAGCGCACGCCAATATTCATCGCATTCAACACCTTCACCAGATCTTTGCCCAATTGTGGGTGGTTGTAGTTGACGTAGCAGCCATGAAAGTAGGTGACTTGGCGCTGATACAGCGGCTGGCTGGTGCAATTTTGTTTAAACCAGCGACGGAACGTGCCGTGCGAGTATTTCGGCAACGCTTTGTGGTCATGCACGCCGATGGTTTTGTGCATGATTTTTTTCACCAATGGCATCGATGTGGCGAAGTTCACCACTGGTGCAAATGGCGTGGCCAGTGAGCCGAACAGGTCGGTGTGGCTCAGCACGTAGTCACGCATCAGTTTCGGATTGAGCGGTTTCTTGCCATGTTTACCCCGCGCGACGGCGATGATGTCGCCGATTTTCACCCCAGAAGGACACGCGGTTTCGCAGCGTTTGCAGTTGGTGCAGTATTTAAGCGCTTCGTCGTAATATTCCGGGTTTTTAATGCGCAGGCGCTCGCCATCCGGCCCGCACTGTTTCGGGCCTGGGTAATCTGGGTTGGCTTTTGCCACGGGGCAGTACACCGTGCAGACGGTGCATTTAATACATTGGTCAAAGCTGGTATTCAGAGGAGCAGCTTTTGAAAATGGCGCGTTCATGCGAGCACCTCCTGATCGAATGGGTTAGGGTGAGACGCTGACAATTGAGGTTCTAGGCATTGCATGATGGCGTGGTAGGCGGTGCCAATCGCGACGCCGCCACCGCACCCTTCAAACACGGGATCGTATCCCGACAACATGGAGCCGCAGCAGTACAAGTTTTTAATGGTGACGCCGCTGCGCTGTGGGTTCAATTGCGCGTTGGTTTCGACACCGAATGCCATAAAAGGGTGTGAACGGTCGGCAAAGAAGGCCGGATTGCGCCAATCAACGCGTGCTGGTTTATGCGTCACTTGCAAGCCAAAGATCGGTTCTT
Organism: Vibrio sp. 1457; assembly: GCF_033340195.1. Lineage (NCBI taxonomy): Bacteria > Pseudomonadati > Pseudomonadota > Gammaproteobacteria > Vibrionales > Vibrionaceae > Vibrio > Vibrio sp. 1457. The sequence continues at coordinate 3,366 of NZ_JAWOWA010000019.1, read as the reverse complement.
GGATGGCGTGTTGCTCGGCATGCAACCCTTGGCTGAAATAGCTGCCGGTTGCCATGATGTAGTTGTCGGCGCTGATGGCCATGTCGCGCAGGTTTTGCGTTTGCAGGCTAACCAGACGCTCGCCGTCAAACGTGCCGTTGACCACTTTGTCGCCTTTGAGGTGAATGCCACCCAGCAGCAGGAAGGTGCGACTGAGCGCCTCTTCAATGCGAATACCCAGCAGCGATGGTGGCATGGTCGGCACTTCGTGAAATTGCAGTTGCGTGGTGTCGCGTAGCTTCGTTAGCAGCGTTAGGCCATCGCCGTTGCCCATGATCGCGGGCATGATCACCAAGTCGTTGCGATTGGCTGCACGCATCAAACCATCGCATAGCGCGGTCCACGCGGCATCGTGTTTTAGCAAACGTGCAATGTCGATTGAGCGCAGCTCATTTGGGTTGCGGCGGTATCCGTCAAACCCCGGAATCGACAGGGTGACCGTGTGAATCGGCACACCTTGAAAATCGGGATGCTGGTGAAGGTTATCTTTCAGCATTTGTGGCTGAAAATCGCGATAGCCATCGATCGAAACCACCACAATACGCTCAAACGAAACTTCTTGGCGGTGTTGGTAAACAAATGGCTGCGATAGCCAAGTCGCTTTGAGTGTGCCAAGCGGCGTGATGCGCCCGTGATTGGCCAAATCATCTTGATGCGATAGCGGCACGTTCGCGGTGGCGAGCGTTTGACGAAACCATTCCAGCCCTTTTTGCAGCGTGCTACGACCCACCGTGTTGTACGGATGGGACGGCGCTTGTTGCTGTAATGCGTCGAGGGCATCAAACGGGTGGGTGACCGCGCTGCCATCTGGTAATTTCGCCAGCACATCAATGGAGCCGGAAGAGAAATGTAACGCGCTTTGACCCTGATTGATGAGCACGGTTTTTTTGCCAGCTTGCAGGCTGCGAATTGCAGCGGTATAACCCGCAATGCCCCCGCCGATCACGGCCACATCATAATGCATCATAATTCCGCCTCCTGTTTTTGTTGTTCTGCTTGAGGGTGTTCTGATTGAGCGGGCTGGGGCAGGTCGCTGGCACCGAGTAATCCTTCGTAAATCCAATAGCTGAATTCCGCTTCGCGCAGCGCATCACCCCAGAAAATGGGTTTGATGCCTTTCCAGCGCTCTTCTAGAAAATCGACCAACAATTCACTCGATTGACAGCCATCGACCTGACCATATTCGGAAAACAGGCTGGCCGCACGGTAGATGCACAGTTCGCCCTGACAAGGGCCCATGCCTAAGCGAGTGCGGCGGCGCAGATCGACCAAGTTGTTGACGTCGAGCTGTTTAATCGCGTATTCAATTTCGCCCGCAGTGACCATTTCACATTCACAAATAATCGCTTGGCTCTTGGCATCGTCAGACAAGAATTGCGTGGCGCGTTCACCATGGCGATAAATGGCGGATTCATACACCGGTTTGGCGATGCTGGCGGTTTTCTTGATGGCTTTTGGCGTTTCGTTTGACCCCGGCAGTGGGCGCGTGTGGGTTTCGCACGCCTGAGTGTTGCCCAGTTTCTTCGCCACTAAGTCGGTCGCCCATTCCGCCATTAAGCGGTAGGTCATCAGTTTGCCGCCGGTAATGGTGGTGAGGCCTTTGAGGCCGTCGCGCTCTTGGTGATCGAGCAAAACGATGCCGCGGCTGATATTCCGGCCACTGCCATCGTCATCTACCGAAACCAAAGGACGTACCCCCGCGTAGGCACGCAGTACGCGCGTATTGGCCATGATCGGCGCAAGTTTCGCGCCTTCTGCCAACAGCACATCCACGTCACGTTCGGTGACGTGCAAGTTGTCGATCTGGTCGTAATCAATGTGTTCGGACGTGGTGCCGATAAGTGAAATGGTGTCGCCGGGCACCAGAATGTCGGCATCGGAAGGTTTACGGCAACGGTTGATCACCAAGTTATTGATGCGGTAATCGAGGATCAACAGCGAGCCTTTGGCAGGGAACATCTTGATGTTGAGGTCGGCATATTCGCAGATATGTTGTCCCCAAATGCCCGCGGCGTTGATCACTTCTTTGGCAAAGATTTCAAACTGTTGGTTGGTGCCCAATTGCAAACAGCGTACACCGAGTATGGTATCGCCTTGGCGAATCAAACTGGTGACGATGGTGCGGTTGAACATGCGCGCGCCGTGCTCTTTGGCATCAAGGACGTTCGAGGCACATAAACGGAACGGATCCAGCGTGCCGTCGGGCACTTTCACCGCACCGATCAGCGCCGGGTTCACGTTCGGTTCGAGCGCGAGTGCTTCTTTTGGCGTTAAACGGGTCGCTTCGATACCGGCATTGCCGCAAGCCTGAATAAAGGTGTCTTGAAAGCTGAGTTCGTCTTCAGGCAGGGTAATGAATAGGCCGTCAGTCGCTTCCACACAATGGCGAGCGATGCGTTTGAGCGTTTGGTTTTCTTGAATGCATTCTTTGGCCGATTCTGCATCAGTGACGGCATAGCGCGCACCAGAGTGCAGCAAGCCGTGGTTACGACCCGTGGTGCCGGAGGCGATGTCATCTTTCTCTAACAGAATGCACGCGATGCCTCGCAATGCGCAGTCTCGCATGATGCCTGTGCCGGTCGCGCCGCCGCCAATGATGACAACGTCGGTTTCCATTCGTTGATAAGCCGTCATGACCTTTACCTTATGCAACTTTAATAAACTTACAACTAGTATGTTTTTTTTTATCATTTACGTTCGATATATTGCTCACAAAAGCGCGAACGAGCGTTAAATTGATAGTTTTGGTGATTGTTTCGTGTGGGTGTGGAGAAATTAACCAACAATGTTGCTGGTATTTAACAGGGTTAGGCACATATTTGTTACATGTAAATCGATGAAAACAGGAATAAATTCGCTAACGAGCTGGTCTGATGTGCAAGCGGAGTCAAGAACGTTGTTGGTAAATGAAAACGTATGATGCCTTGTTTAATAAGCAATTGCTCAGTTTATTAGGGTTTTCTTGATTAGAAAATGGCGCGATAAAAACTAACCCTACTGATGAAATGATCAAAATGATGCGCCAATTAACAAAAAACGAGTTTGACATTAACAAACTTGTGCTCGAACGCTCATAAATTTCCTTGTTCGATTTTCGAGAGTGCTCTTCTGTGTCAGATTTGCCCACACAAAGTTTGTGTACATAACTATAAACAGGACTCTTACTTATGACTCGAACAAAACAACAGGCTTTGTTGCTTAATTCGATGAGAAGACATGGTAGCCCCATGTTGTTCAGTTCTTAAACAACATACTGAGTTTCAGGCATACCTAGCCCTGTAAGCTTGTTCAGCGCTTTGATCATAGCGTAAGTCTCACCAACTTGAG
>NZ_JAWOWA010000018.1:0-99183 GCF_033340195.1 Vibrio sp. 1457 | reverse complement strand
TTAACATGAGTAGTTTTACAGGCAAAGCCGAAACGGATGATAACCACCTACTGAAGTAGGTGGTTTAGGGCTGAAAATGAAAAAAGCGAGCATGATGCTCGCTTTTTATTTTTCCAATCTCTTAATCTTAAACCGCTCTAAATGAAACAGACAACTTCGGCGCGTTTATTTCTCTTTTTTGAACACGACCCACTTTAACGAGCCATTGGTTTCAAAATCGTTCTCAGCGGTACACATCAGTAATACGCCTTCAACATTAATCACGGCCCCTGTGGTGTAGGCTTTATCATCGTAGTAACAGATACGCTGACCTACCTTACCGTCTGCAACTATTAGCGCTTTGTTTTCTGGTGTACTGTATGATTTAGCAAAAACGGAACCCGACAGCAGTACTGCAAAAACACCAGCGGTAAAAATAGATACACTTTTTAACTTCATGAAAATCTCCCTCAAACCTCAATAATACTAACAAGGACCCTTGTGAAGTTCTTGGAAGAATCTCATATTATTCAAATATCTACTGATATTTTTCTCACCTCTACACTTGGGTCTGCTTCACATTCAATCATTTAATTTATCTCATTTTAGTAAGCTTGAAGTTACTTAGCTCAGTAAAGAAGCGCACTTTTAACGTGTATCTCTAATTTGAATATTTAAGTTATGAATCAAAAACTGTGAGCAAAAAATGCATAATAGGTTTATTTAAGTATAAGATAAGCACCTGTTGATCTCGGTATTTAACTAACTCTTTGACTATGCGTTTTGTTTCCCTATGCCTTACTTCAATCCTACTCTGCTCGTCTCCTTTGGCATATGAGCTAGATTACTATTCTAAGTTTGGTCACATCGATAATTACGGCAATCTTGATCTTAGAAACAAGCCTTACACCCAACTACCCTCTGGCCTAGTGGTAAAGGGCAACTTAAACATCTCACAAACCCCTATCAAAACCTTGCCTAAAGGGCTTGATGTTGAAGGCAGTCTGGAAGCAACTAACAGCGCACTCAAAGTTATTCGCTCAGGAACAAAGATAAAAGGCTATGCAAACCTACTAGGTAGTAAGATCGAAAACTGGCCTAAAGGCATCAAACTAGGCGGTTACCTAAATCTGACAGATACACCGTTAAAAGCGCTTCCAGCTAAACTTCGAGTAAAAGGTGATCTAAGTGTTATTCGCACTCCCATTTCTGAACTTCCTGAAGGATTGGTGGTTGATGGTAATCTTTATATTGGAGGATCAGCGCTGAAAGTATTTCCAGACACAATGACGGTGAAAAGGAATATCTATTTAGGTGGTAACAGGATCACCAAATGGCCTAGCAATTTAACCCTTGGTGGCGCCGTCGCACCTTAAAGAGCAGATAAACAAAAGCCCCGTCAGACCGAGGCTTTAAGGCATTCTGAATCAACGAGTTCAGTGACGAAGATTACTCTTGGTTATTCACAGGATTAGCATAGCTCGCCACCAAATAAGGTCTTGCGCCTTCAGGTAGCTGATCCAACTTATCCGCGAGATGACGCTTAACCGCTTCCGTAATGATGCTCGAATCTTCATGCCCAGCAGCTAACAAGTTGATTGGGTACAATTTGTAGTTGTTGTGAATTTGGCGGTCGATTTCACCAGCAAGAGATTCCGGCGTTTCAAACTCTTGCTCAATCACATCACCAAACGCAACATGTACACGGCCTTTATAGCCAACGATACCTTGAATGATGCTTTCGATATCTTCAAATTCGCCTTTTTCATAGCGGCCATTTTCTGCTTTTTCGTACAGCTCTTTTGCTTTGGCAATGTCACATGGATCATTTTCATAGGCAATCGAGACAGGAACGATTTTCAGAGAACGCGTGTACTCACCAAAGCTGATCTTTTGTTTACGACCTTCAACATGGAACATTTTTAAAATCGCAGGATCAGTAAAGTCGTTTCCATCTTTAGCACGACCTTCCTTTTGGGCAATCCAAATTGAATTGCCAGTATCAAGCGAATGTTTGATATAGCTTGACAGTTGTCCCAATGCTTTCATCATTTCTCTAGGCGCCTTAGCAGAGCGCTTAACGATGAAGCTCTTATTGAGTCGCATCAATTCTGTCGCACATGGCTTCTTCAGCAGGTTATCGCCAATCGCTATACGAACTGTACGGTGCCCACTTTGGTACAAGCCATAATTTACGAGCGCAGGGTCCATCGCAATATCACGGTGGTTAGAAACGAATAGGTATGACGTGTTTTTATCCAGCTTATCCAAACCAGAAAAAGTGACGCCATCCGTTGTCTTATTCAATGTATCTTTCAGATACTTCTTCACTTCAATCTGAATTGCTTCGACAGAATCAAGCTTGCTCCACTTGGCTTTCAGGTAGATTCGCAGGATCGGGCTCATTAGCGTTTTGAACCACGCTGCTTTATTAGCAAAGCGATGTTCTAGGATAGCAGTGATAAATTCATCATCTTGGATTAGACGATCCAGCGCTGCTGGAATTTCTTCGTCGTTGTAAGGACGAATTTCAATATAAGGATCGGTATTGGCTGTCATTGTTCATTACATATCAAAAAAAGCTGGCACATTTTACGCATAGTTTTGCTGACAAGCAGCATTTCAACCCATACTTTTAACATGGTCATACCAGTTAAGCCACCATTTATCATGCTAAAAAATTCTCTCAGCAGGTTGGAATCGTATGGGTTTAACGTTACCCTTAGCGCCAAAAAACACTGGTACTCATAATGAACTACGCAATTGAATTTCACGACGCTAAATACCCCTTTCTTGATGTAGCTGCGCGTAAAAAAGCACTGAAGCACAGTCTACTATCTGTCATCGAAGGGTTAGCCGTCATTAAATTGGGTAAGCAGGAGTATGCCATTGAACCAGGCCAATATTTTTGGATTCCTCAAGGATGTTTGAGCTCCCTCACCTTTTTACCTAATTCTCGTGTATATCGTTGTGATTTTTCTGTGCGTTTAAATGACGACTTCTCACAACAGGCGGGCTTTGTGAAGCCTTCACCGCTACTAAAAGCGCTCGTCGAGAAGCTAGCAACAACTGCCGAACGCTCGGATCTGCAAACCGATCTACTGACAGTAGTAAGACATGAAGTATTGACGCTGTCTCCTAAACTAGCGCACTCAACGTTAACGAGAACCATCAATCAATGGACTCCTGGCTGTGACATGAATATTTCTAAAGAGCTTTGCTTGGTACTAACACTACGTGAAGCAAGAAAAATGAAACTGTCGGGGAAGAAGGAAGAGCAAATTGTTGACTCTCTTTTTGCTGGTAACACCGAAGAATATGAACAGCTTTGCTTTTTAGTCTTTGGAGAAGCGCTATAACTTGCTCTTCAACAAGCTACGTCTTCAGCATTACGGACACAGAAAGTAGATTAAAACAAAAAGGGCGTACATTGATAATGTACGCCCTTTTTTCATTTGCTTGAGATGTCTAGAAAGGTACTTCTATCTGCATCATCCAGTCAGCGTCATAATATTCGTGCCAACGATAATCAAACCGCATTCTTGGCTGTCCGTCTGATTTATCACCAAAACCAACGCTGAACATCAACCCGTGACTACGAAGCCACTCTTCTGTATCCATTTTACTCTCTTCGTCTCGGAGCTCTTCCGGCATCCAAAAACCAAGACCAAAGTAATTCTTTTCTAAGTTTTGAGTTAGAAGTGGGGTCTCTTCCGGCTTAATCGCCCACTCCTCCCAATAGTTTTCTGTTGGTCCTTCAAGCTTCGCTTCCGCTGCATACCAAATCAATGCTTCAGTACTTAACACGCCGATGGAATCTAAAATTTCTTCACAGATAGGAAGAGTGTTATCTTCAAACACCACGGAACGATCAGAAAAATAGTTACACGCGGAATGAGCTTGTGTCACCACAAGCAGCGCACATGCACTAAATAAAACGACTCTGACCATGAAAATCTGACCTCTCAGTTCCCAGACAATGTTTCTCTGTATAAGCCTTTACTAAGTAATAAATCACGTACGGAAGGTGTTGTATAGGCGCCGATCTCTTCACCCTCGGCCAATGCTTTGCGAATATCTGTGCTTCTTACTTTTACTTTCTCAGGACATGCCATAACAGTCCAACGTTCCGTAATCTCTTCAGCTCTACTAAATTTAGCAAATTTGAAGAAATTATCAGGACCAATGACAAAAGTTATATCGGCAGTTGGGTAGATTTCTTGAATTTTTTCTAACAACGCATAGGTCGTCACACTTTGTCCAGGTTGGTATAAAGCTTGCTCTGCATCAGAACGCTGAACATTAGAAAGCCCCATATCCTTGATGAACACATCAACCATTTTGCACCGAGTTGGGTAATCAAGCATGTTCTTGCCCCAAGCGTGTGCAATGCTTGGCTCAAGTAGCACAAGATCAAAGTGGCTCAAAGACTCAATAACACTTTTATGCCCTAAACTAGGTGGGTTAAATGCACTACCAAAAATGGCGATTTTTTTCATATCCGGTGATTACCTGGTTGAAGAGAGTTTTCTAATCTGATGATTTCGGTATGATACTACTAATCTTTACAGCTTTTGACCCTAAAGTCGCGTTTAATGAGCCTCAACTGTATGGTTTATCACCATTTGAGCAAATGCGCTTTAGAGTCTGAAATATTTGCAGGAAAAGGAACCCTAAATGGAACAATCCATCCGTGACGAAATGCGCGTACTCCCTTCAATTGATCCGCATTTTGAAATTGAACGCCGTGTCGCTTTTATTAAGCGTAAATTGCAAGAAGCGGGCTGTAAGTCTCTTGTTCTTGGCATCAGCGGTGGCGTTGACTCAACGACATGTGGTCGTTTAGCTCAGTTGGCTGTAGACCAACTAAACGAAGAAGCGGGCAACAATAGCTACCAATTTATCGCAGTTCGCCTGCCTTACGGGGAGCAAAAAGATGAAGATGAGGCTCAGCTCGCTCTGTCTTTTATCCAGCCAACCCATTCTGTATCGGTGAACATCAAAGCAGGTGTTGACGGGCTTCATTCGGCTTCTCACGTTGCATTAGAAGGCACAGACCTTCTACCAACTGATGCAGAAAAAGTCGACTTCGTAAAAGGCAATGTAAAAGCGCGTGCTCGCATGGTTGCTCAATACGAGATCGCGGGCTACGTAGGCGGCCTTGTTCTTGGTACTGATCACTCAGCAGAAAACATCACTGGTTTCTACACTAAATTTGGTGATGGCGCTTGTGACATGGCACCATTGTTCGGATTAAGTAAGCGCCAAGTTCGTGAAGTGGCTGCTACATTGGGTGCACCTGAGCAACTAGTGAAGAAAGTGCCAACGGCAGACTTAGAAGAGCTTGCTCCACAGAAAGCAGACGAAGATGCCCTAAGCCTAACTTACGAGCAAATCGACGACTTCTTAGAGGGCAAACCTGTTCCACAGCAAGTGAGTGACCGTCTGGTAGCGATTTACAAAGCAACGCAGCACAAACGCCAGCCAATCCCGACGATTTACGACTAAGCGATATTTTCAGCTCTCTTTAAAACTCAAAACGCTGCTAAAAATAGCAGCGTTTTTTTGTCTAGGAACAGTTTTTGTCGAAGGACAAAATTGCTCTCGCCTAGTTGGTTACTGTTACGTCCGTCTCTGGCACAGCACAACACGCCAATACGGTTCCCATTGCACGTTCCTCATCTGTCAACGCAGGCACGTCCGGATGATGTACTTGACCCGACGTAAGCTGAACCTTACACGCGCCGCATAAGCCAGCACGACAGCTATTGCTAACAACCTTCCCTGCGTCTTCAAGCTGATCTAACAACGTTTTCTGATTATTCCCTACAACTTTCGTCCCATTGAAATCGATCGCTATGCTCTTCTCTGGTCTTGAAGTGACTGAAGATACGCCAAACGCTTCTTGATGGTAGTTTTCTTCTGGCAGCCCTTTTCTTAGCAGGAGATTTTTCGCTTTCTCCATAAAACCATCAGGACCACACACAAACACTTGGCGCTGTTCAACATCTTTGATTTGCTTAATGTGTGACAAACTTAAACGCCCTTTCAAACCAAACCAATCAACAGCAGGTTGCGTTAAACAGACTTTTACTTCTAGCGCTGGGTGCTCACGCTTTAACTGCTCCAACTCTGAGCGACAAGGAATATCATTCTCGGTGCGACATTGATGGTAGAAAACCACGTTATCCAACTGATTGTGATCCGCTAAGTAACGCACCATTGATAACATTGGTGTTACTCCACTACCCGCAGAGAGTAACAACAGAGGCTGCGCTTCATGCGTTTTAAGGTGGAACTGACCGTCAGGTTGTTCTGCCTCTAAAACATCACCGACTTGTAAGTTGTCTAAGAGTGAGTTAGAGACTCTTCCACCCGCGATACGCTTTACAGAAATAGCATAACGACCCGGGCGAGAAGGACTGGATGACAAGGTATAGCGTCGACCCACTTTCTTACCATCAATATTCACCTCTATTGGTAGGTGTTGTCCTGGCAAGTAATTAGGCAACGAACCTTTGTTTGGCTCTAACCATAAGGTCACAAAGTCTTGGGCAATTTCTTCACGCTCAACACATGTAAGCTTCATGCGCACTGGCGAGTTATCTGCGTAAAACTCCGGCTCTTTGTACTCCAATACTTCAACTTTATCGCCTTGACGAATAATGCCTTCATTTCGCGCGACAAGATTCTGGCCAAAGAACACACCACCGACATCGTTTGCACGGAACTGTTGCAAGGTTTTGAGCGGCTCTTTGCTCTCACGGAATGTGCCTCTTTGGGTATTCACCGTAGTCAGGATACAGCGCTCGCAAGGTTTGAGAGACTCAAACTCTACCTCACCGATTCGTATGCGCTTCCATGAATCTTCTTCAAATGGCTTAGTATCAGAGACAACTAAGTTAGTACGAAACTGATCCATTGAGTGTAGCTCTGAACTTCTTCGGTTCAGCTCATCAAGTGAAGCTTGGCTGATCACTAAAACCGGATAACCATCAGCAAAACTGACGTTTTGACCTAGCTTTTCACGGACACGATTCGATTGCTCACCACTAAACAACAACTCAACGCGTTGCCCCAACACACGACTAAACCAGTCATCTGCATCATCTGTCGTGGTATAGGCAGTAAACGTATCTTTCCAAACCGTTGCAGGTGTCTCCTGCATTTTGAAATCTTGGTAACGGATTTTAAGTGGCTCCATACCCAAACTACTAAACACCACTCCATCGGACAATAAGGCAGACTTAATGGTTACCATTTGCGGATACTTTCGCGCAGTGATCATCGAGCCATCAGCTTTCGCAATCATAAAGCGACGATCGAAGCTCAATCCTTGCTTCTCAACCCATACGGACGACAGCGATAATCCGCCAACTGACTTAACCGGAAAAACATTAATTTGGGATAAAACGGGTTGCGACATGGCCTTCTTCCTACGGGTGTTTTTTATTTGTTGCGGTATTGTATACTCAAATCACATTAAGTTGCAGAGTCTGCTGCCTCTTCATCCATTTCAACTTTCTCGAAACCATATTCTTATAAATTTGGTTTTAGTGACAAGTATTTACTACACTCAATATTCGCGTTTTTTAACACCGTTCTGACCAAATACCGTTTGATAAAGTGTGATACGACACACATAATTCACCCAAGTTATCACTACTCCCATTTATCGATTTGGAGCTTAATTATGGATACAAGAAAACTGGTTCTGATTTTGTTATGTATCTTTCTTCCGCCTGTCGCGGTGTTTATGGAGAAAGGTCTAAATAAAGACTTTTTGATTAATCTAATATTGACGTGTTTCTTCTTTCTACCAGGTACGATCCACGCGCTTTGGTTAACAATGAAGTAACCACTTACACTCTCACTCTCACTCTTTATAAAATTGAAAAATGGGATGAAATATGAGGGCAATTCCTCTATCATCCTGTCGCCTAAGCGCAAGCGTTTGCTCAAAAGCAAATACGGCGCTTAGGCTCCAATCAGACAACTTTTCAATGGTGGGAGCAATTAATGACAACACTGACTATCACTCGTCCTGACGACTGGCACGTTCACTTACGCGATGGGGAAGTTCTTAAAGACACCGTTCGCGACATCAGCCGCTACAATGGCCGTGCGCTGATTATGCCAAATACCGTCCCACCTGTTACTACAACTGAGCTCGCCCTAGCCTACCGTGACCGAATTCTCAAAGAGCAACATGGCGAACAGTTTGAGCCTTTAATGGCGCTTTACCTTACAGATAACACGACACCAGACGAAATACGTAAGGCTAAAGCAACCGGACACATTGTTGCTGCCAAGCTCTATCCTGCTGGCGCCACAACAAACTCAGATTCCGGTGTGACCAATGCGAAAAACATTTATCACGTTTTAGAAGCAATGGAAGAAGTAGGAATGTTACTTTTGGTTCATGGGGAGGTAACACATCACGATGTTGATATATTCGACCGAGAAAAAGAATTCCTTGATACCGTCCTCGCTCCTATCGTCAATGATTTCCCTAATCTTAAAATCGTACTAGAACATATCACCACCGCCGACGCAGCAAACTTCGTTAACAATGCCTCAGACAACGTAGCGGCTACCATCACTGCCCACCACCTTCTTTTCAACCGTAACCACATGCTTGTGGGTGGTATTAAACCTCATTTCTACTGTTTGCCAATTCTTAAGCGCGGAACCCACCAGCAAGCGCTGATCGAAGCAGCAACTAGTGGTAGCAAGAAGTTTTTCCTAGGTACAGACTCAGCGCCACATGCGAAAGGGGCAAAAGAATCGGCTTGCGGTTGTGCTGGTTCTTACACTGCACACGCTGCGCTAGAGCTTTATGCAGAAGTCTTCGAAAAAGAAGGCAAGTTGGAAAACTTGGAAGCTTTCGCAAGCTTCAACGGTCCTGATTTTTACGGCATTGCACGTAACACAGATACAGTAACGTTAGAAAAATCCGCTTGGGATGTGCCAGAAACGATGCCATTTGGCAATGATATCGTTGTGCCTATTCGAGCAAATGAACAGATCGAGTGGAAAGTGAAGTAAGTACTTTACTGACGTTTCACCCATAAAACAGGGTCATGCTTTTTGTAAAAAGAAGTCATGACCCTTGTTATTATCGTCTCATGTTTTAGATGTGATTATTGACCACGAAGCTTTTCAACCATCGTCCATACCGCAACCACAACCAACCCCGCCACAAAGCCGATAATACCGTTCAGTAAAATAGGCAAAATGGCTGTAGCAACCGAATGACCACTAAAGTTCATAATAATCGGCTCTACAAAGTGATGAATGGCTGGCACGTTGTGCACCACAATTCCTCCACCCACCAAAAACATCGCAGCAGTTCCTACAATGGTTAACAACTTCATCAACTTTGGTGCAAAAGCGACCAAGGCCCCTCCGACTTTCGCTACCCAACCTTTACCGTTTGAGCGACTTTCAAGGTAAAGGCCTAAATCATCTAGCTTCACAATCCCAGCGACTAGTCCATAAACTCCAACCGTCATAATCACTGCAATTAAACTGACAACTAAAATTTGCGTAACAAGACTGGCTCCTGTCACGGTACCTAACGCAATCACGATGATTTCTGCTGAAAGGATAAAGTCTGTCCGAATCGCACCAGAAACTTTACGCTTTTCATACTCTTCTATCGACTCGCCAGTATTAACTAGCTCATCTTCTTCTTCGTGCGGATGCGAGTGAGGAAACACTTTCTCAAGTACTTTCTCTGTCCCTTCAAAGCAGAGAAATAAGCCGCCAATTAGCAATAATGGCATGATAAGCCATGGAATAATCGCGCTAATAAGTAAAGCTGAAGGAACTAAAATCAATTTATTTTTGAATGAGCCTTTTGCAACCGCCCAAACCACTGGAATCTCTCGCTCAGATGCAACACCAGACACTTGTTGAGCGTTTAACGCTAGATCATCTCCCAACACACCTGCGGTTTTCTTTGCCGCCATTTTTGACATTAAGGCGACATCATCAAGCACCGTGGCAATATCGTCCAACAGTGTGAGTAAACTTGCTCCAGCCATTTTTTGTCTCTTATATGAAATTGAGTAAGTAACAAAATGTAACACCAATGAATCACTCATCAAAGTGATGATTTTGCAAAGAATACCACCCCAAATGGTGTTTTATATTGCTGTAAAGATAAGACAGGTCTAGTCTTGTGATACCTTTCAGCAGTCAAAAGAAAAAGTATAGATGAAAAGTGGATACATTTACCCGATCGGTACTCCTGGCCAACCTTGGAACGAAGAAGAACGTAAAGCTTGGTTAGCAACGCAAGAAGTAAAACGTAGCTACCAAGATGAAGTCGTCAGTAAAATCGATGCCCTACGCGAGCGTTTTGATGTTGAACAATATGGTGCGCTCTCATACAACGAGGCACGCTTCCCTCTGTTTTGTATCAAAACACGCAATTGGGATTCAACTAAGCCTGTTGTGTTGGTCACAGGCGGCGTGCACGGTTACGAAACCAGCGGTGTACATGGCGCATTAAAGTTTGTAGAAACAGAAGCAGAACGCTATGCAGAGCATTTCAATATTGTCGTTGCACCCTGCGTAAGCCCTTGGGGTTACGAGGTGATCAACCGCTGGAATCCAAACGCGATTGATCCAAACCGCTCTTTCTATAAGGATAGCCCTGCCGAAGAGTCCGCTAACCTCATAAAGCTAGTTGCAACTTTAGGCGATGTGTTAATGCACATTGATCTACATGAAACGACAGATTCTGACGAAACTGAGTTCCGTCCAGCCTTAGCTGCTCGTGATGGTATTGAGTACATTGAAGGTATGATCCCAGATGGATTTTACACGGTGGGAGATAGTGAAAACCCTCAGCCTGACTTCCAAAAAGCGGTCATTGAGTCAGTTGCAAAAGTGACTCACATTGCACCAGCAGATGAAAACGGCGAAATCATTGGTTCACCCGTCGTACAGTTTGGCGTTATCAACTACCCAATGGTAAAACTGGGCCTGTGTGGCGGCGTAACAAATTGCGTTTACGGCACGACAACGGAAGTGTACCCAGACAGCCCAACGGTGACCGACGAAGAATGCAACGATGCACAGGTTGCAGCCGTAGTTGGTGGTTTGAATTACGTACTAAGTAAGCTCGAATAACACAGGTTAACAATAAAGCAACTGACGATGTCTTTGAATTGTGAATCAGCTTTACTTTGCTCCAAAAGCAAGTTGAGACATTAATCCGCTAGTTTATTAGAAATTACCGCATTAACATCGCTAACACTGAAGATGCGAAGCATCACGACTTTATGACGCTATTTTAATGCGGTATCTAATAAATCCTAAAATACAAACGACATCTAGACATCATCGTCACTACTAACTCCTCTTCCTGAACAAACTATCGTCATACCATTTAAATCAAACCTCAACCAACGAGCTTCTGAAGCGAAAAACATCCTTAAACAATAAGAAAGCTTAATGCTCTTTGGCTTTATTTTTTAATCACTTACCCAAAAGCACATGCATTAGCCATTGCCTTGTTTTTTATACGCGATTGATCTTTTTAGAGAAACACATATGAACTTCATTGCTTAACCGAAAAAACAAAGATATAATGAAAATAATTATCATTTGTATTTTAATTTTAAATCGAGAACCTCTTTCTCTTTGCATTGAAAGCGGCACTTTTCTTTTGCTAGTTAATCCAGTTTTAAAGCCAAATCAGCACGTTGAATTTTTAGGTATGGCCTAGTGATACTTTGAGGGCTGGATTGTGACCTTAATGTTTATAAAAAATAACTTGGTTATGTTTTGTTGGAATTTAGAACCTATATGCGAATAGATATTCATTATTCGTATTCCATCCCCAAGTCATAAGTTAAGAGAAACTCACTTTATTTTGGGGCAGATTCTGTATGAGTATTCACGTAGTAAGCCTGTTTTTTATACTGTGCTTAACTTCAATTTTCGTCGGCGCAAACCAACTAGATTGGTCGTTATTGCTGACCATGGATGACAAAGCTTGGCTACCGATTACTGCTAGCAGATTACCAAGGCTAATCGCACTAATTCTTACCGGATCTGGTCTCGCAATATGTGGTGTTATTCTTCAACATATTGTTAGAAATCGTTTTGTTGAGCCGGGCACCACAGGCGGTATCGATGCGGCAAAGCTCGGTATTTTGGTATCTATCGTCATGCTTCCATCCTCAGACAAGCTTGAACGTATGCTCTTCGCCGTACTATTTTGCTTCGCCGCTGGCCTTATCTACATTGCCATCGTACGAAAAATTAAATTCAGTAACTCTGCGTTAATACCTGTGATTGGGCTTATGTTTGGTAGTGTACTAAGTGCTATAGCGGAGTTTTATGCTTATCAAAACAACATCTTACAGGGTATGTCCGGTTGGTTAATGGGAGATTTCTCCAAAGTGGTCCAAGAACACTATGAAATAATTTTCTTGATTTTACCCATCACCCTACTGACTTACTTATATGCACATAAGTTTACTGTGATGGGAATGGGCGAAGATGTTGCGTCCAACTTAGGAATTAATATTGCGTTCACTGCCGCCTTGGGTCTAATGCTAGTTTCCGTGACAGTTGCTATAACAGTGGTGACCGTAGGTGCCATTCATTTTATCGGTTTAGTCATACCTAACCTAGTCGCACTAAAATATGGCGATCACCTTAAAAACACCCTACCAATCGTTGCACTAGGCGGCGCTTCGTTACTTATTTTTTGCGATGTCATAGGCAGAGTTGTTGCCTTTCCTTTTGAAGTCCCAATTGGATTAACAGCCAGTGCTATCGGGGGAGTCATGTTTCTTGTGTTTCTTTTGAAAGGAGCACGAGTATGAGATCACATTACTCAAACATGCGAGTGAGCATTATACTCGTTTGCATACTGTCTATCGCCTTTATCTTTACAAGCTCTGGGTGGGATTTTGATTACGTCATCCCTAAGAGGCTGATTAAACTTGGTGCCATAGTTATTGGGGGCAGCTGCGTGGCCATCTCTGCTGTTATTTTCCAAGCTTTAGCTGGTAATCGTATTCTTACGCCATCCATTATGGGATATGAGTCGGTTTATCTGGTTTGGCAAACCCTACTCTTATTACTAGGGGGCACTTCTGGCATTGCTACATTAGGTGTTGTCGGTAATTTCGCTGTCTCTGCAATACTCATTCTGTTGTATTCCTTAGCGATTCAATCTTGGGTACTCAATAGATTTAAACATGACATGCACCAAGTTCTGCTGATTGGCTTTGTTTTGACAATGGTGCTGACAACTCTTGCTCAATTTATCCAGCTCAGAATAAGCCCTGGAGAATTCTCTATCCTTCAAGGGCTCAGCTATACCTCGTTTGAGCGAGCGAAACCTTCTACGTTACTTTTTTCCAGTATTGCGTTAAGCGTTTTGGCACTCTTTGCTAACAGATGGTCACGCGAGCTAGATGTGATAGGTCTAGGTCGAGACCAAGCGATGTCATTAGGACTAAATGATAAGCAATATGTACCAAAGTTCTTTGCTGTAATCGCCATTTTAGTAGCAATTTCGACGAGCTTGATTGGCCCAACGGCTTTTATGGGAATTTTTATTGCCAATATTGCTTATTCCGTTACTAGCGCACCGAACTACAGACACATATTGCTCGTTGCTTGTGCTATTGCAATTGTCATGTTCTTGTCTGGTCAACTTCTGGTAGAGCACTTATTTAACTTTAAAACCACCGTCTCTATTTTGGTGAATGTCCTTTGTGGGGGATATTTCCTAGCCATCACGATAAGAACAAGAAGCCAAATATGAAAACTGTTACTCGCCTGTTTAAAGACAACTCACTGACAAAAAGGAAATACCCCATGTTTAATAGCCCCCTACGTTTGAGTATCGCGCTTGCTTGCTGCGCTCTAGGAACCTTATCAGGTTGCGAGCCGGAAATAACTAAAATTGAAGATACTCAGCCATTAGAAAAGCTCATCGTGATTGAACACAATCTCGGAGCAACTACTATTTCTCATCGCCCTCAACGAGTGGCAGCATTAGATATGAACGAAGTGGACTTTTTAGATCAGCTAAATGTTCCAATCTCAGGAATGGTGAAAGACTTTGTTCCTCACTTTCTAGCGAAATACAAAGACACACCTGAGATAGCGGATCTTGGTGCGATAGTTCAGCCTAATATGGAAAAGATCTATGCCCTAAAACCAGATCTCGTATTGATGACTCCGCTACATGCGAATCAGTATGAAGAACTCTCTCAACTCGCTCCGACTTTACATTTTGACATCAACTACCGTAATAGTCGTGACCATCACGTCGATACCATTAAGAAACACCTTGTAGAGCTTGGTGAGATCTTTGAAAAGCAGGAGCTAGCCCAACAGAAAGTTGCCGAAATCGATGCAAAAGTCGCAGAAGTGCGCGCTGTTACGAAAGAGCGTTCTGAAAAAGCTTTGGTTGTCATGCATAACAATGGTGCTTTCAGCTCATTTGGCGTTGAGTCTCGTTATGGCTTCGTTTTCGATGTTCTGGGGGTAAAACCAGCGAGTGAAAAAGTGGAGACAGGTTTGCATGGTCAGCCAATTTCTAGCGAGTTCATTAGCCAAGCTGATCCAGACATTCTTTACATCATTGATCGAACAGCAGTAATGGAAGGAAAGCCTGTCATTGATGCGGAACACTTAGCAAACCCACTACTCCGTCAAACCAAAGCATGGAAAAACGACAACGTCGTTTTTGTTGATGCCGATGCTTGGTACATCACTTCAGCAAGCATCACATCTCTGAAAATCATAATTGAAGACATCCTAAAAGGTTACCAAAGCTAAATCTAATAACAATGAGTTGGATCTTAAGTAATTCAACACTCAATCGACGTCAGAACGGATGTGAGCTAGCCCAAACAAAGAAAAGGAATCTATAATGACTCATGACTATCATCAGATAGCGATGGACTCTTCACAGAAAAACAAACCAAGCCCATGTCATATCGCCCTCTTTATTTCACTTCAATTTAGTACTTTTGTCGTACCAATTAGTATCGCTCAAGCTGAAGAAGTCGTAGATGAATCAATGACAGTTTATGGTGAAGCAAACAGAGTTTATGCCGCTGGCAAAGTTTCTCACGCGAGTAATATAGGAATGCTTGGCGACAAAAACTTCATGGAAACGCCTTTCAATACGATTGGATACACAGAAAAACACATTCAAGACCAACAAGCACGCGATATCTCAGATGTAATCTCAGCTTCTGATCCCTCTGTTTTCACCAGCGGTGAAACCGGCTTAAACAAAGAAAGTTTCAAAATAAGAGGTTTCAACTCAGACATTAGCGACGTTATGTTTAATGGATTGTATGGTATCGCTCCTTATTACCGAACCTCTCCTGAAATGTATCAACGTATTGATGTACTTAAAGGTCCTGCTTCTTTGCTCAACGGTATGCCACCGAATGGATCTGTTGGTGGCACCATCAACTTAGTGACAAAAAGAGCACAAGAAACACCAATCACATCTTTCACCGGCAGCTACTTATCGGACACTCAATTCGGAGGACATATCGATATTGGACGTCGCTTTGGTACAAATGAAGAATTTGGTATTCGTTTCAACGGTGCATTTAAAGATGGAGACACCGCGATAAACAACCAAAGCAACAAAACTCAACTTGCATCATTAAGCCTTGATTGGCGTAATGACATTGCTTTCCTTGAAGCAGATTTTTACTACAGTACAGAGCGAGTTGAAGGTGCAAACCGTGGGTTAAGCATCGCTTCTGGTCTCAAAATCCCATCACCTCCTCCATCTGACACATTATTGACGCCAAGTTGGGCCTACAATGATAGCGAAGATAAAGGGATGATGATTCGCGGGGAGCTAAGCGTTAGTGACTCTGTAACTGTATACAGCGCATTGGGTGGTAGCCGTACAGATTTTCATTCAAATGTACCGCAACGAATCAAAATCATCGATAACGAGGGTAACCTAGAGGTATCTCTCGGATCAGTTAAGCTTGAGAACAAACGGACTTCAGGTGAGATAGGTGTTCGTAGCAACTTTGACACTGGCCCAGTAGAACACCACCTTGTACTGAATAGTACTTACTTTAGAGAAGATAAAAATGATTCTCCAACAGGTAATAATAATCCAGCCCCTTGGAACTCGAATATTTATGATCCTGTTTGGGGACCAGAAAATTCAGTTTACGACAACTACTATGGTTTACCTATCGATTCAACTCAGGTCAGCTATGGCATTGCCGATACGTTATCTTTTGTTGATGGGAAATATCAAATCACGCTCGGCTTGCGTTACCAGAGCATTGATTATGAATCTGGAATAATAATGAACGGAATGTCGCTTCCTACCACCAAGTTTAAGGAAAGTACTTACACTCCCGCACTTGCAGCATTATACAAAGTTTCGAGCTCAGTTTCGCTTTATGGTAACTACACCGAAGGCTTAACGAATGGGAAAACAGCAGGCTCTAGCGCTGCAAACGCAGGAGAGGCTTTTGAACCCCAAAAAACCAAACAGACTGAAGCAGGCGTGAAGCTTGACCTGGACGGCTTTGCTCATACGTTCAGTTTATTTGAGATTAAAAAGCCAAATGGGTACCAAGATCCGGATACCAACATTTTTTCTTTCGGTGGTGAACAGCGCAATCGCGGTATTGAATGGGGGTTCTACGGCACACTATCAAAGGACTATACGCTCATCGGTGGTATCGCCTATACAGATGCAGAGATTACAAAAGCAACAGATGTGACAGAGGAGGGGAAACAAGCAACTAAGCTACCCGATTTACAAGCTAAACTCGCATTAGAATGGAACCTCCCTGCGATGCGTGATCTCACGCTTATCGGCCAAGCGAACTATATGTCTGAACAGTACATTGATGCACAAAACACTCAGGCATTACCTGCACAGACTATTCTTGATCTTGGCGCACGCTACAACTCAAAAATTGCTGAAACAAGCGTGGTTTGGCGCCTTAGCGTAAACAATGTACTGGATGAAGATTACTGGACAACCACCCACTATGCGGACCTAGCTCTAGGCGCACCACGCACAGTGATGCTGTCAGCTACTGCGGATTTCTAATCCCTCCACCTCCCCTTTAGCCTGCCTTCTAAGGGGGACTTACTCCCATTTGGCTGTTCATGAAAATTCACAACAAATCAAAGGAAGTACTCATCTTCAACATTCAAGCAGACAAAGAGCTCGCAACACCTACGGCCAAAGTTAATTCAAAACATAATCCATCAACGTCCACTTCCATAGGCTTTATATGAAAAACGATAAGAGCTCAATATGCTCTACCACGTTCTCCTTATTTTCGCTTGATAGGCTAGATAAGGTGACAATATGATAAGTAAAATCAGCCAACATTACGTTACGCCTAACTTAATGCCAGCCTTAAAGCCATCGATTAAGAAGCTTGCTTTGGGAACGTTTTGTGAAGCACTTGCCGCTGTGGCAAAAGTTGGTGCACTGCTATGCTTGATAAACCTTATCGATAAATTTGCAAACCAATGGATTTACGGTGCCATAGGACTTTGGGCGGCTAGCGCACTTGCCTCATCAGTGGGCTCGTGGTTAGTTCATGATGCCGAGTCGCAGTTTTCCACTCGATTACGTCGCCAAGTTGCTCAGCACTTGACGCGCTTGCCAAGCAAGACCATCTCTCAATATGGTGATAATCAACTGCGTCGCATAGTTTCCGAAGACATCAGCACGCTTCACCACATGGTTGCGCATTTGCCTTCAGAACTCGTGACATTCATTGTCGTACCCGCAACTTCTATTTTTATCATGTTGAATCTCACAGGTCCGGTAGCGATGCTTACTCTGCTCCCTGGTCTAATTGCATCATTGTACTACCTACTCTTTTTACCTAGGTTCGCCGCTAAACATGGCAAAGAGCGCATGACAATAATGGGTGATATCGTTACCGCAGTAAACGACTACACAAGAGGTATCCGAGTAAATCGAATTTACGGCACGCAAGCAGGAGCACTCGACAGCTATAATGATGCCACAAGACGCTTTACTCACGGCATAGTGAAATGGGTTGGTAGCGTTGCCCTTCCAGCAGCAATTGCTACCGCATTACTTCAAGCGGTTTCGACTTTCGCAATGGCCTATACCATTGGCTATGAATTAAGTCCCGTGGCAATGGCGTCGCTATTCTTTTTTGGTTTGGCCGTCGTATCACCCGCACTGAAGCTTGGCCATGGATTGGACTACGTTAACGCAGGAAAGAATGCTGCAAAGAACATCAGCGACTTTTTGCAGCAACCACAAATAGAAAGTGGCAGTTTGAGCGCGGGAGAAAAACCGCTATCACTACAAGCATCAAATATCGTAGTGGCTAATGGAACCGTTAATATTATTGATAACTTCTCCCACTACTTCCCACGGGGTTCATTTACAGCCATCATGGGGCCTAGCGGAGCAGGCAAAAGTACGTTACTACGTCTATTAGCAGGTCAAGAAACACCTCTTTCAGGCTTCGTTACCTTAGGAGGCAATCAACTGTCTAAACTCTCTGAGATATCCCGATACTCCTCCATACGCTATGTACCCCAAGATATCGGTGTACTCAAAACTACCATTAGGCAGAATTTGAAACTATCAACGCCAAGTTCAAGTGACGACGAGCTGAACCAAGCTTTGCAACAAGCTCAATTAAAGATTGACCTCAATTCTGATGCAAGCGTGCTTTCAGGAGGCGAGCAACAACGTGTCGCAATAGCTAACACATTTCTAACTCAAGCCAACGTTCTATTACTGGATGAACCAACCAGTGCTCTCGATAAAAATACGGCCTTCACTGTGATCAGAAATCTCGCGAAGTTTGCGAAAACACAAGACAAGATATTGATCATAATTACTCACAACTCAGAACTCGCGAAACTTGCAGACACTACATTGATGCTCAACAGAAAGGCTCAACGACAGGATGAAGAAGTATGACGGCTCACAATACCCTCTATTCCAATTCGACAATTCCACAAAGTGCAAAGCACCGTCTATATCGAGTCGCTATAGGTTGGGGACTAGTTGCATTATTTGAGGCAACGGCTTACACATTTCTTGCAATATCTATTGTCGAACAAGCTTCACCATTGAACGTCATAATAGCTGCTGTTCTAACTGTGATAGTTACCGTTATTGTAACTCGTTCTGGATTTCTCTCTGGTGCGAAACTGGCTGGGGATCTTTATTCATCAGTAGGTCATTCGCTCAGTAAAGCAAAGTTAGCTTGGTTTAATGATCAGCATAGAACTCAGCTCACTCAACTAGCAGAACGAGGAATACCTGGCTTTATGGCCATTCCTGCTCATCAGCTACAAACATTTTTGCACGCTCCAATGTTACCCATATTTTTAATTATCGGTATTGGGGTCGTTGGAGGAGGTGAAATTGCACTACTCAGTGCCGTATTGTTACTAGTTGCACTGCTCGTTCAGTACAAGGCGCAAAGATACCTAAGTCGCTCAGATAGCGACCGACATGACGCAGAGCTTCAAGCGACTAAATCAACACTTGAGCTCATAGATCACCTTGAGTTACTTCGCTCAACAGCGGGGCCTGAGCGCTCAATCGAGCGTATTGAACAGAGTTGGCACGCACAAGAAGAAGCTCATTCAACTATTAATCGTAACGCTTCTATCGCAACCTTAGTATCAGGATTGGCAACGATTTTACCCCTTGCAGGTATCGCCATCTATCTCGTCTTAGAGCCGATTACTCAACCCTTATTAGCCTTGGCTTTATTGATATTGATTACCCGTGCAGCTGCACCTTTGGGTGAACTCGCGTTGGCAGGCTTTGCGATTAACGACGTAAAATCCTCAATTAAAAATTACGCTCAGTTAACGAATGTCCCTGTTCTGCCTGAGCCTAATCCTCAATTTGCAACCTCCCCCAAAAACCATAAGTTCGAACTGAACCTTGTGGGCCATTTAGATCTCTTTGAAGATGCTAGCACGGAGATCAAACAAGGTGATACCGTCGTCATCAATGGAGTCAGTGGCAGTGGGAAAAGCACTTTACTGGGCCTGTTTCTAAGGTTTGATGATCCTGACCAAGGTCTTATTTCGCTCGGAGGGATAGATCTAAAGAATATCCCTTATGACGTGCTCACCCAGCATATAGCCTATGTTGCTCAGGAACCGGTCATTTTTACTGGCACATTGGCGGATAACATTCGGTTAGGTAATCCCAATACAAGTGATTATGAAGTTGAGAGCTTTGCAAGACACGCACAATTGGACAAACTTATTGACTCATCTCCTAAAGGAATACATCAAACAGTAGGACAAAGAGGCTCAGGGTTGTCAGGAGGTGAAAGACAGAGAGTTGCAATTGCGCGAGCTCTCATTAAAAAGGCGCCAATCCTCATTTTCGACGAAGCGACGGCAGCATTAGACGAAGCAACCGAAAAAAGTATTGCTCAACATATTCAAACATTGAACTCGACCGTGATTATTGTGACGCATCGCGATCAGAATATATGGTCACCCACATTGGAACTCACGATTGAGGGTAGAAGAGTTATAGTTGCACAGTACAACTCTACTTCCTTGAAAAGTAGGGACAAATTGGCGGCTGAAGAAACTAATAACAATCAATACTTAAATCTAAGCGGTGTCAATTGAGTTTTTTGTCACTTTAGCACATTGTATCATCTAAAGAATCTTACAGGCATGTTGTAAAGCAATGATAATAAAGCGAATTCTCAAGGTTATAATTCTGACTCAATCTGACACAAGATAGACGTAGGTCTTTCCAATACCATCAGCTTTTCGAGTCGGTCATCATACAGCGCATTGTCAATTTTTTTAAAATAGACTCTACACTTTTACAACAATCGATTCTTGTATTGCTCCGGTGTCATGCCGGAGTATTTCTTGAACATCGTGATAAAAGGGCTAGCTTGGTTATAACCTAACGTCAGAGCGACTTCTTTCACAGTCTGCCCTTTACGCAGCAACTCCATAGAATGTAAATATCGCACACGTAAGCGCCACTCAGTAAAGCTCATGCCCAACTCACTCTGGCAATGTCTCGCTAACGTGCGTTCTGTGGTATGCACTTTTGCCGCCCACTCCGCCAAACTGATCTCATCCGTCGGCGATTCTTCTACTGCTTTTAAAATCGGTTCAAGATACTTATTGTCGGTAGTCGGTAAAAAGTGATGTTCGACTTCTTGCTTTGCAAGCTGGTCCAATAACACTTGTACCAAGCGCTTGTCTTCATCAGTTTGCGCCACATTAATGTCTCGCTGACGAAAGTCCTCAATAATAGATGACACGATTGGAGTCACTTTGATCAAGCTCGTTTTAGTTGGAAAATGCGCCGTCAATTCAGGGGCAATATTCAAAGAACAATATTCGATTGGCTTACGGTTGTAGCTAGTGTGACGAATTCCGGCGGGAACCCAAATAGCAAGATGTGGAGGTGCTAGAAATCTTGTGTCTTCTGCATCCATCTCCAGAATCCCACCGCTGATCAGTTGCACTTGCCCCCAAGGGTGGCTATGAATTCGTGTTTCTGTATTAGAGAGAAACGCTTCGAAATTCATAAATACATCTGATGGCGCACGATCGATTGATAAGGAGGGGTGAAGATTTCTGGCGCTCTTTTTCAAAATTGTCTTCCTATCGCTTACGATGTCTTTTAAGAGATACTTTTTATTATAAAGACCTGCCAGACTAGCGCCATCAATAATTGTGCTATAGGGTTCTCATGATTTATTTACTTCCGTTTTTCACCGTTATGATTTGGGGTGGTAACTCAATTGTGAACAAGATGGCTGCGAGCGCCATTGAACCAAGTGCGATGAGTTTCTACCGTTGGTTTGTCGCAATGGTACTCCTAACGCCATTTTGCCTGCCTGCAATCATCAAACAACGACACATTATTCGACCTCACTTAGCTAAGTTGGCGTTTCTTGCGTTACTTGGTATGGTTCTCAACCAGTCACTTGGATACTATGCCGGTTTAACAACAACGGCCTCTAATATGGCCCTGATCACCTCTTTAGTTCCTTTGATCAGTGTGTTTTTAAGTGTCCCATTGCTCGGTAAATCTATATCAATGTTAAGTATCGTCGGTGGTGTCATTTCGCTCGGCGGCTTGGCATTTATGCTTGGTCACGGTGATATCACTTACTTTTTACATCAAGACTTAACGCAAGGTGACAGCTTAATGCTCGTTGCTGCCATGGTATACGCGGCTTATTGTGTTCTGCTAAAACGCTGGAAAATGCCATTCAGTAGTCTGACTCTGGTTTACATGCAGGGCTTCTTTTCTGTTTTGATGCTCACACCACTTTGGCTCTCTAGTGAGCAACTGTTACCAAGCCAAGATGCGCTGCCGTTAATCGCTTATGCTGGTATTGCTGCTTCCATTTTCGCGCCGCTGATGTGGGTAAAAGCGATTGATTCAATTGGTGCTGATTCAAGTGCTATGTTCATGAACCTAATGCCTGTGGTTTCCGTCATACTTGCTTCAACACTAATTGGTGAGAAAATTTACGCTTACCACATTATTGGTGGGTTGTTAGTCATCTCTGGCGTTATCCTGTCGCAAGTAAAAGTAAGACAGAGAAAACCATTATCCAATTCTGAGATTGCCTCTACCGCCAATTAACATCTACACCCCAAGCCACAGAACTACGCTGTGGCTTGTCACTTCCAGCGTTCGAATAAAAGTTAAAATTTTGTTTCATTCGCTATTCCCGAAAATTCATCTTGCTGCTAAATTGGGAAAACAATAACCCATCAAGGAAAGACAGATGAGCAGTGGTCAAAGAGACATTACCCTTCGCTTTTTAGCAGAACCCAGCGACGTAAATTTTGGCGGAAAAGTGCACGGCGGCGCCGTAATGAAATGGATCGACTTGGCAGCGTACGCCTGCTCTGCAGCGTGGAGTGGTAAATATTGCATTACCGCATATGCTGGCGGCATTCGGTTTGTTGCGCCGATTCATGTCGGCAACTTAGTCGAAGTTAGCGCGAAAGTCATTTATACCGGACGAAGCTCAATGCACATTGCGATTGACGTGCAAGCCAGTGATCCAAAGCAAATGAAAAACAGACTCACCACTCACTGTATCGTTATCATGGTTGCTGTAGATGAAAACGGAAAACCAACCGATGTACCGAAATGGATTCCAGAGTCAGATGAAGACAAAGCCTTAGAGCAATCCGCTATCCGTCTTATGAACATGCGTAAAGAGATTGGGGAAGAAATGGAAGCACACGTTAAATATCTCAAGTAACTGGCATCCGTTAAGAACGCTATTAAGTACCTCAACGTTACCTAGACCCAGAGTGTGGAGCTACATCATGGTTTTGCCATTTGTTTCACGCTCGCCCTTCTCTGTCATAAATCCTTCACCTAGCTTTGCTTAAATCCATCCATTATTTTAGAGTTGGATAGAGTTTGGATCTTGAGACTAAAAGAAACGACCTTAAGTGAAGAGACGTTGACCAATTTAAAAGCGGTCGAGTACCAGTGGGTGAGAACCATGTACGTCGAGGGGTATAACGAAACAGAAATTAATCATTACATTCAAACTTGCTTTGGCGGCGACGTTACCTTTGCTAATCTATTTCGTCGCGTCGCACTGCAGCAAGAAAGTTTGTACACGCTGCTTCAATACGTTGGATGCGCACCTTCCAGCCGAGAGTTTTAATCTCTTCCTTCCCTACCTCAATTTAGCTTTTTACTAAGCTCTAGTTATTTATGTGAAGTGCTACGCAGGGCATTATTCAAGCCCTGTGTAATCCATTGCAAAGCCGCTAATCTCTATCTACTTATTGCAAAATTGCCTTTAACAGGCATAAAAAAACCTGAGTCTAAACTCAGGTTATGGTTACAAAAACTGTTAGTGATTGAATCGTAAGGAACTAAGCTAACAGCCAGCTATGCGTAACGCCAATAAAAGCCAAGATATTACTGATCGGCGGCCAAACCAAAATTGTAATATCCGTGCTAAGTATAAGGGCGACCATGTGGTCGCCCTTTTCTAGTTATTCTTATCAATCTCAGACCACAAGAGATTATCCTTTCACACCACCAGCGGTTAGACCACCAACCAACCAGCGCTGCGCAAGTAAGAATACGGCAGTGATTGGCACTGCTGAAAGTACAGCAGCTGCGGCAAAGTCACCCCACAAGTAGTTTTGTGGATATAGGTATTGCTGCATACCCACTGCAAGTGTGTACGAGTCTACATCAGAAAGCAGTAGTGACGCTACAGGAACTTCACCAATTACCATGATGAACGACAAGATGAAGACTACCGCTAGGATTGGTACAGACAGTGGCAGCAATACCAAACGGAATGCTTGCCATGGTGTAGCACCATCAAGAGCCGCCGCTTCTTCTAGAGACGAGTCAATACTTTCGAAGTAGCCTTTAATGGTCCATACGTGCAGTGCGATACCACCTAAGTAAGCGAAGATCAGACCGCCATGCGTGTTCAGGCCAAGGAAAGGAATGTACTGACCCAGTTTGTCGAACAACGCGTACAGAGCAACCAGTGCCAACACCGCAGGGAACATCTGGAAGATCATCATCGCTTTAAGAATGGTGTTCTTACCTTTGAACTTCATACGAGCAAACGCGTAAGCCGATGTGGTTGATAGCGCCACGATTAGGATTGCAGAAATACCACCCACTTTTACAGAGTTCCACAGCCATGTCATTACTGGGAATGGTGGCGGTGTAACTGTACCGTCTGGATTAGTCACCGAGAAACCTAATGCCAATTTCCAGTGATCAAGTGTTGGGTTGTCTGGGATCAGGCTACCCGTTGCAAAGTTACCTTCACGGAATGAAATCGCGATGATCATCAGCAAAGGGAAAATAATCAGTGCCAAGAATGCCCACATTGCAATATGAGTAGCCCAAACACGATACTTTAATGACTTACCTTGTACCATTGCCATTGTAATTTCTCCTTAGTCCTGAGCTACTTTAGTTACGCGTAGGTTGATAAGTGCCAATGCGCCAACCAATAGGAAGATAAGCGTTGCTACTGCACTTGCTAGACCGAAGTCTTGACCACCAGCACCTTCGAATGCGATTCGGTAGGTGTAACTTACTAGCAGGTCGGTGTAACCCGCAGGCTCTGATGTACCAATCATGTTTGGACCACCGCCAGTCAACAACTGGATAAGTACGAAGTTGTTGAAGTTAAATGCAAAACTCGCGATCAACAATGGTGTTAACGGCTTCAACATCATTGGTAGTGTGATACGTGTGAAGTTCGTGACAAAGTTCGCACCATCAATGGCTGATGCTTCATATAAATCGTCTGGAATCGCTTTTAGTAAGCCCATACACAAAATCATCATGTAAGGGAAACCAAGCCAAGTATTAACAATTAAGATCATGGTTTTCGCCATGAACGGATCAGAGAACCAAGCCGGGCTAATGCCGAATAAGCCTTCCAACAACATGTTGATCTCACCAAAGCTTTGGTTAAACAAACCTTTAAAGATCAAGATAGAAATAAACGCCGGAACTGCATAAGGCAGGATTAGCAACAAACGGTAAACTGAGCGACCTTTAAGTGCTTCCCACTGAACCACACTGGCAAGGACAAGACCAATAACAAGCGTAAACAATACGGTTAGCGCAGAGAAAACAATGGTCCAGATAAAGATACTGATAAACGGCTCTTTGATACCATCATCTTTCCAAACACGCTCAAAGTTGTGGGTACCAATGTTCACCACGAAACCTGGTGACACTGTGCTACCAACAAATTGACCGTTTTCATCGACAGGCTGGTAGTAACCTACTTCCATATTTGGACGTAGCGTTTCTTCAGTCCGGTTGTTGTAAAGCGTTTCACCATCTTCTTGTAATGTGTACAAAGGTACAACTGCAGCAAATTTGCGCAGCCCACTCATGCGGATATCATCACCACTTGGCAAATGTAAATCGACACTGCTCAACGCACTGCGGTTCTTAACAATCGCCTTGATTGATTCTTTTTCACCCGTTACTTCTTCAATTGGTGAAAGATCAAACTCCGATGCTGAAAGGTTATCAAGCTGAAAAGTCGGGCTTGCAAGTAGCTCACCATCTTTTTCAACCACAAGTTGATGGCCTTGCTCCGTTTTATACAAAGTGAACGGGTAGCTATCACCACTTTGGTAAGTTCGGTCCAAAAGTACGTTCTGAGCGCGATCAAAAGAGAGTTGGTTCTTCGCGCTATAGTTGGTAAACGCCAAACCTATGGTGTACGCCAAAGGGAAAAGAATGAAAAGGATCATCCCTGCTATACCAGGGTAGATGTAACGGTGTGCGTACGTCTTTTTACTACCAAAGATGAACAACGCTAAAGCGGTAAGAATGAGCGTAAGTAGTGCAAACGCAATCTCACCGCGAGAATACATAAGGATTGTTGCGTAGCCATTGATGATGCCGACTGTGCCTAAAAGTGACCATTTCATGAACACTTTTTTGCTGCTCGGAAGGCTGGCTTCTGGTGCTGTCATAGCATTTGTACCTTGAACTGACTGCATAGGGAACCTGCTAGCGAATATAGAATAAATATAGAAAAGTAAGGAGGAGTTGCCCCCTCCTTAAAAAGGTCTTACTTAATTATTTAGTCATTTGTTTTTCTGCATCTGCAAGAGCTGCATCGACAGTTTGACGACCGTCAACTACGTTGATGATTGCGTTCTTAGCCGCACCCCAGAATGCGTTCATTTGAGGGATATTTGGCATGATTTCGCCGTTCATCGCATTGTCCATTGTTGCTGCGATACGAGTATCTGAATCTAGCTCACGTTGGAACGAGTTAAGTGCTACCGCACCTAGAGGCTTATCGTTGTTAACCATACGTAGGCCATCGTTTGTTAGTAGGTAGTTCTCAATGAACTCAACTGCTAGGTCTTTGTTTGGAGACGCAGTGCTGATACCAGCCGTTAGAACACCAACGAATGGCTTAGAAGATTGACCTTGGAACTTAGGTAGCGTAGTCACGCCGTAGTTAACGCCAGACTTCTCAATGTTGCCCCAAGACCATGGACCGTTGATAGTCATCGCTGTTTTGCCTTGGTTGAACGCAGACTCAGACACTGAGTAATCCATATCCGCAGAGATTACGCCTTTATCAACTAAGCCTTTTACGAAGCTCATTGCGTCTTTAACGCCTTCTTTCGCGATACCAGCGTCTTTAACATCGTAACCTTCAGAAGTGTATTTAAACGCGTAGCCGCCATCAGCCGCCATTAGTGGCCAAGTGAAGTACGGTTCTTTTAGGTTCCACATGATTGCAGACTTGCCGTCTTTTTTAAGTTTTGCATCTAATGCTGCAACCTCTTCCCAAGACTTTGGTGGGTTTGGAACTAGGTCTTTGTTGTAAATTAGAGATAGAGACTCAACCGCAACTGGATAGCCGATCAATTTACCGTCGTAACGTACTGCATCCCAAGCGAAATCAACGATACCTTCTTGAATATTCTTAGAAGGTTTAATTTCTGCTAGCAGGCCAGCTTCTGCGTAACCACCGAAACGGTCGTGAGCCCAGAATACGATATCAGGACCGTCGCCAGTCGCTGCAGTTTGAGGGAATTTGTCTTGAAGGCCATCTGGGTGAGCCACAGTCACTTTAATGCCTGTGTCTTCTTCAAATTTCTTACCAACTTCAGCAAGGCCGTTGTAGCCTTTATCACCATTGATCCAGATAGTAAGTTGTCCTTCTTCGATGGCAGCATTAGCACCAAAAGAACCCAAAGCAACAAGAGTACCTAGTGCTACAGCGCTTAACTTTTTCATGTTCGTATCCTTTTTATATTTTTGATGTAGGGCTAGTCCATTGAGGTTCAGCCGTATTTCGACATATATCATCTGAAATAATCCAATATGTCTCATCCTCCTAATCCCTACGCCCTTACAATTATGACGTATTTTCGTGATCTAAATCGCCAAGGGTAAGAGACTCAAATCACAAAATGGATAGTTCCTGTGATCGGTTTCAACTTTAGGTGGTGCAATAATGTGATTTCCGACCAACTGCTTTCTTCCTCCTCCTTTTTTACTCCTCCCTTTCTACTCCCCCTACAATTATTTCTATTAGGAGGATGTCGCACTACGCACAATCTTAGAAACTGCAGTCATCCAAGAGTGGATGGTAAGAACCCTTTCCCAGCAGTGCCTACGTATTAGGAAAAAGATTTGCTGGTTTTGCATTGCCAGACGAGTGGAATGTCATTATTAGTGTTGTTTGTGGTAATTATTTCACGGGGGAGACAATACGAATAATGTGGGGGAGAGAAACTCGTACTTGGCTATGATGGGTAGCACTTCTATTCAGGACATTTTATTGAAGTGCTACCCTACTTTTCTTACCAACCGCAAGAACTTACCGATTCCTACTGTTACTGCTCGCTAGATAATTCATATAATGATGAGCGGTGAATAATAAAAAATTGATCGAGGACGAGCTACATGGCGAGTGTCACGTTAAAAAATGTTTGTAAAGCGTATGGCGACGTACTGATTTCTAAGAACGTAGACCTAACAATCAACGAAGGTGAATTTGTTGTTTTCGTAGGTCCATCAGGTTGTGGTAAATCTACCCTTTTACGTTGTATTGCCGGTCTTGAAGACATTACTTCAGGTGATTTGTATATTGGTGACCAGCGCATGAATGACGTCGAACCATCCAAACGTGGTGTTGGTATGGTATTCCAGTCTTACGCTCTTTACCCGCACCTTAACTTATATGACAACATGTCATTTGGCTTGAAACTAGCAAAAGCAGACAAAGCAGAAATCGACAAGCGTGTTGAACAAGCAGCAGAAATCCTACAACTAGGCCACTTGCTTGAGCGCCAACCAAAAGCACTTTCTGGTGGACAGCGTCAACGTGTGGCGATTGGCCGAACATTGGTATCGCAGCCAAATGTATTCCTTCTAGACGAGCCACTATCAAACTTGGATGCGGCACTGCGTGTAAACATGCGTGCACAAATTACTAAGCTACAACGCCAACTTGGTTGTACCATGATCTACGTAACGCACGATCAGGTAGAAGCGATGACAATGGCAGATAAAATCGTTGTACTAGACGGCGGTTATGTATCGCAAGTTGGTAAGCCGCTTGAGCTTTACCATTACCCACAAAACCGCTTTGTAGCTGGCTTTATCGGTTCTCCGAAAATGAACTTCATGAGCGTGTTCATTGATGAAGTAGAAGCAGAGCGCGTCAAAGTTCAACTATCTAACGGCGTATCTTTCTGGATTCCAGTGGATGGTACAACAGTTAACCGCGGCGACCGAATGTCTTTAGGCATTCGCCCTGAGCACCTATTATCCGCTTCTGAAGCTGATGCAAGTATTCACGGTGAAGTGATGATTGTTGAGAAGCTAGGTAACGAAACTCAAGTATACCTAAATCTAGAAGGCGCGGACGCCGACGTTATTTTCCGTCAGCCGGACACGCTTGCAGTCGACACTGGCGATAAAATCGAGATCGGTATTCCAGCTCATCGTTGTCACCTGTTCCACAGTGATGGTCGCGCATGCCGCCGCCTATACAAAGAAAACGGCGTAGAAGTCGAATAGTTCATTCGTCCTTACTCAAAAATCCCTCTCACTTGAGAGGGATTTTTTTATCTTAATAAATATCAGCAATTCGATACTAAATCATTAATCGTTAACGAATCAAATCACCCGTTTCTTCTACCCTCACATAAACCATTGTCTTTGTACTGATACTTCATTTTTAATACTTTTCCTCATTCCTCATAAGTAAGTACCAGCGTTTTCCTAACCCTCCCAACTTAGCCAAATTGCTAAATATCATTCTTATTTCCACTTACCTCTACAACGCAAATTTTTACACTTATCAACGAAATTACACGTGACAAAAAACTCAGCAGCATTCAACAGAATGCTCTGTGCACCAACTACTAATAACGTTCACGACACGGCAATTGGGGAAGACACCCAAGGGCGGTAGCGTGTCAGAAGGGAAACTGAGTCATGAAACAAAAAGGACTTATCCGCTCTCATGAGATGGAGTTCGCTTTTTTATATCGCATCTCAGATCTTGCTGTCATCGTCTCTT
This sequence comes from Vibrio sp. 1457, assembly GCF_033340195.1. NCBI lineage: Bacteria > Pseudomonadati > Pseudomonadota > Gammaproteobacteria > Vibrionales > Vibrionaceae > Vibrio > Vibrio sp. 1457. Next base: position 69,103 of record NZ_JAWOWA010000018.1, on the reverse strand, counting down.
TTATGCTGCTTTTAGTGTTCAAAGACATGAATACTGCGATGGGGAAAGATTACGTCATATTGGCTTTCGTTGGAGGCATCTCTTTTCTATTTATGGCAGAAAGCGGCAATCTGTATCGCTCTTGGCGAACCAGTTCGTTTAAAGAGCAGATGTTTATTGTCTGTGTTGCTTGGGCGGTGACTTCTGCACTTATCTTTATTGTGCTGTATTTTTCTGAAGTCCATACCTTATTTGATAACACAATTTTAGCGCTGTGGTTTGCGATTACGCCCGCTCTGCTTTTGGCATGGCGAGTAACGTTCCGTACCGGATTAGCCTATTTGAGAAAAAAAGGATTCAACACTCGCACTGCGATCATCATCGGCCAAACTCCTCACGGCATTACCCTAGCTAACGAAATTCAAAACCACACAGAACACGGCGTGCTTTTTGATGGCTTTTACGACGAACGATCTTCCGACAGATTGCCAAATTCTGATTATCCTATTAAAGGAGCTGTTGACCACGCCCTTGAGCGAGCTAAAAAAGGGGAAGTAGATTACGTCTATATCGCGATGCCAATGCACGCAAAAGAGCGCATTGCGTCACTTCTTAACCAATTCTCAGATACCACCGCAAATACGTATCTGATTCCCGACTTCTTCACTTATAACCTTTTACATTCTCGTTGGGCGCAGATCGGCCAAGTTCAAACACTAAGTGTCTTTGATACACCTTTTGCTGGAATTTCTTCTTGGGTAAAACGGTTTGAAGACATCTTGTTTTCGAGCATTATTTTGGTCTTAATCGCCCCTATTCTATTCGTCATTGCGATTGGCATTAAGGCAACGTCTAAAGGCCCTGTCATCTTTAAACAACATCGTTACGGTCTTGATGGACGCAAGATTGAAGTCTGGAAGTTCCGTTCAATGACAACCATGGATCAAGGTTCCAACGTGAAACAGGCGACAAAGAACGATCCTCGTATTACGCCTTTTGGCGGATTTCTACGTCGCACCTCTTTGGACGAACTACCTCAATTTATCAATGTACTGCAAGGGACCATGTCTATTGTCGGCCCACGCCCTCATGCCGTGGCACACAATGAAGAATACCGTCAGATCGTGGATCGCTACATGCTACGTCACAAAGTAAAACCAGGCATTACTGGCTGGGCACAGATTAATGGTTATCGCGGCGAAACCGACACCTTAGAAAAAATGGAAAAGAGAGTCGAGTTTGATTTGGATTACATCCACCATTGGTCGGTTTGGATGGACATCAAAATCATCTTTATGACCGTTTTCAAAGGCTTCACTGGTGCTAACGCTTACTAAGGTTGAGATTATGAAGAAACTGACAATGGCAATAGCATTGAGTCTGTTTTCTACTGACTTGCTCGCAGAACCGATGGCTTACCAAACCGAGTCTGGTATAGAGTTGATTCCCCTCGTAAAAATTTTCTACGAGGGAGATGACAACATCAATAAAGCGGAAAAATCCGGCAATGTAGAATCGGTCAATATTTGGGGTATAGAACCAAGCTTACTAGCACGTATAGAACGGAATCGCTATCGCGCAGATATTTTATATAAGTTAAAAGCTGGCTTTTCATCTGACGATCGCAACGACTTCGACGACCACACTTTTCAGTTTTCCAACTTTTTCGAATTTAATCATCGTCATCGTTTAGTGGTTGATTACCGTTTTCGCGCCCAGCATGAAGTTCGAGGAGAAGATATTACCGAAGGTAATGGTAGCGCAATCGACTCACCAATAGAGTTCAACCGTAACGATGTAAAAACCAATTATGTCTTTGGATCTAACGGTGCCAAAGGCAGACTCGAATTCGGTTTAGGCTATAGTGATAAAACCTATCAAAACTATCGTGACGGCTTGCCTGGGCGCCCAAACGCTAAAACTAAATACAACGATTTTCGAGCTCCCAATGCACATTTGGAGTTCTATTTAAGAGCGACGCCAAGAACCTATTGGTTAGTCGGAACAAACCAAATCGTAACCGAGTATCAGCACCGAAATTCTGCGCAGCCATCGAAAGATAACAACACCAGTTTCTATTACACCGGTGCCGAATGGGAAGTCACAGGAAAAACCAAAGGCATCGCTCGACTCGGTTATCAAATCAAAGATTTTGACAGCGCTCAACGAGAGACATTTAAAGGCTTTAGTTGGGATATCGGCTTTGAATGGTTGCCTCAAGAACAAACTCTAGTCAGCGTGAAAACCACTCAAGCGGCGGTTAACCCCGATCAAGATGGCGATTACAACCTACAAACTCGTTACCGACTGAACCTGAAGCACGATTGGAATAGTTACCTTGCAACTCGCTTAGGTGCTGTTTATCAACAAGATGATTACACGGGAATCTCCAGAAACGACGATCGGTACACTCTATCTTTTGGTATCGATTATCAGATCAAACGTTGGATACAGCTGCAAGCCGATTGGCAATACCAAGATAAAAACTCTAGCCGATCGGGTTATAGCTTCGAACAAAATATTTGGACTTTAAGCGCACAGTTTTCTCTGTAAAAAGGATTATTAATGAAGGCATTCATCAAATTCATGAGTGTAGCGTTGTTGCTATTTAGCACTTTGGTCAACGCTGACTCAAACGAGGAAGATTACTTACTCGATACTGGCGATACCATTTCCGTGCAGGTCTATGGTGAAGAAGATCTTACGATTAAAAATATTCTAATAACGTCAGATGGCTACTTTGATTACCCCTACCTTGGCCGAATTAAAGCAATCAAAAAAACACCAAAACAACTCAAGTACGAAATAGAAACGGGCTTAAAAGGCGATTATCTCATCAATCCAAAAGTGATGGTCACCATCAATAACTTTCGTCTGTTTTACGTTAATGGAGAAGTCAGGAAACCTGGTGGATTTGAGTACCGTCCAGGGTTAACCATAGAGAAGGCCATCGCTCTAGCAGGTGGCTTGACCGACAGAGCCTCACGCAAAGGCATTAACCTCACCAAGCATAAAACAGGTCAAACGATGGAGGGGGTCAGTATGCACCGCAACGTTGAACCTGGTGACATTGTATTTATTGACCAGAGCTTCTTTTAAGTGACAGGGAATCAAATGAACGGGACTCATCCAAATAATCTCCAGATGAACAAAGTAGAACTGATTCGTTTTGGCCATCACTTCAAAGCGATTAAAAAGAATTGGCTAAGCATCGCAGCATTCACGCTTCTGTTCTCATTAACTTGTACTTGGTATATCTACTCCAAAGCATCGATATACCAAGCTACAGCTACGCTACTCATCCAAGAGGAGCAAAAAAGCGCCCTTTCAATCGAGGAAGTATATGGCGTCGACACGACAAAAAAAGAGTACTTTCAAACGCAAATCGCCATTTTAAAATCGAATCATATTGCAGATAAGGTCATTAGGGAGCTGAACCTCACCCAATTACCTGAATTCACAAGCTCAGGGGGGTTAAATAAAAAAATCGACCAAATAAAGTCGATTCCTTTTGTTCAAGACCTACTGAATGTGGCACCAAGCCCAAAAGAAACCGCGCAGTTTTCAGAGTCCTATTATCAGGCACTTCAAGCTTTCAGAAGTAAACTCGATATTGAGCCAGTACGTAACACCCAATTAGTCAGAATTCGCTTTCGTTCTACCGATCCTAAGCTTGCGACGACAATCGCCAACGCGGTCGGCCAAGCCTACATTGACGCAAATTTTGAAGCCAAATTGGTCGTTACACAAAATGCGGCTACTTGGTTGACAAACAACTCTCAAAAATTGGAGGAGCGATTACGTAACTCGGAGCAGGCGCTGCAAGAATTCTTGTTAAAAGAAGGGTTGATCGATATAAATGGTATTGATGAAATTTACGCAAATGAGCTAGAAGAACTCACTCGCAAGCTGAATATCGCTGTTAATAAGCGTATTGAAGCGCAGACGTTAATCCAACTGTTACGACGTAAATCTTCGCAAAGTTTAGACAGCTTGTTGTCAATTGATGAATTCGCTAATCAAGCGCAAATCCGCGATCTAAAATTGTCGGAAGCACAGGCAGCCAAAAATCTCTCTGAACTGGCACAGCGCTACGGACCTAAGCATGATCGAATGATTCAGGCGAAAGCGCAGCTTGCTGAAATTCAATCTAGAACCCAGCAACTCATCCGTGACATTTCCTTCAGTAAGCAACAAGACCTTCTTGCTGCAAAAGCGCAAGAGGACATGCTTCGAGCAGAACTCGATAACAAAAAGTCAGACTTCCAATCGTTAGGGTCACAAAAAGCGCGTTACGAACAGTTAAAACGCGAGGTTGAATCCAATAAGGCACTCTATGAAGCGTTCTTAAATCGTGAGAAAGAGACCAACGCCACCAGCGACTACAAGAATGTCACTGCTCGCTTTACTGATAAAGCCATCATTCCTCTATTCCCGGTGGCACCACAACGAATCAAACTGGTACTAATTGCCACCTTTTTTGGCTTTGCCATTGCTTGCGCTCTAGTCATCATCTTAGAAACGATGCGAGAAGTTATCCGAAGCACAACCGATGTGCAGGAAAAACTTGGTGTTACGTGTTTAGGTGTGATTCCTATGGTCAAAAAACGCAATTTGCGTAAAAACGGCGTCAGTTATACCGCGTATTTAGATGATGAAGAAAAGCTATTTAGTGAAGCTTGCCGCTCAGTCAGAACCTCGCTTCTGCTCAGATTAACCAACACGAAGCAAAAGATATTGCCCTTTACCTCTGCTATTCCAGAAGAAGGAAAAACATCAACCAGTATCAATATGGCGGTGTCGTTTTCAAAAATGGAAAAGGTGTTGATCATCGACTGCGATTTACGTCGACCTTCCATCGCAAAGCGATTCGGTATTGCTGAATCAAGCCCTGGCTTAACGCATATCCTGACGATGGATACGCCAATCAAAGATTGTGTTACACATATAAAAGAAGCCAACTTAGATGTATTACCGGCGGGCCTAATTCCGCCAAACCCACAGGAATTATTGGCTTCTGATCGCTTTAAAAAGTTGCTCGAACATTTTCAAAATAAGTATGACCGGATCATTATCGATACACCGCCCCTACTGTCAGTGAGTGACGCACTTATTCTTGGTCAGTATGCCAATGGTCTGATCACCGTCATTCGCTCAGAATCAACAAAATCATCACTGGTTAACCTTGCGTTATCTAAACAAATACAACACTCAGTTCCATCTCTTGGCGTCTTAATCACACAAGCCAAGGCCAAGGAAGGAGAGACGCTTTATGTCCAGAAATACGCCTACTAACGTAAACCTATCTTGGTACCAAACCTTGAAAAGCCAAGAACAACCGGTATTGATCTATCAAATGGGCAAAGTAGGTTCGAGTGCATTAGAGCATTCCATTCCTGACTCGATTCACTTGCACGACCTTATGACCGTCGATGCGCAAAAACAAATATCCCCCGTTAGAGCGCAATTGCATAAGCCTCAGATCAATGCGTTAAAGCGACGACTAAAGCGCATAACGATGAGCCGCATGTTAAAGCGTAAGAAAAAAGTTCGAATTATCTCGCTGGTGCGTGAACCGATCGGACGAAATGTCTCAATGTTCTTTCAAGCACTTCCTTTTTGGATGGCGGACAAATATCTAAAGGATGACAGCGCAATACGTACCGAACGACCGCAATTACTCCAAGAAGCATTTGATAAGCACATGAATCATCAATATGCGCTGCAGTGGTTTGACAACGAGATCAAACAACTAACAGGGATTGATGTGTTTAACGAGTCTTTTAATCACGAAGTAGGCTATCAAACATACCATAACAATAACTTCTCACTGTTGGTCATTCGAAGTGACAAGCTAACGAAGGCTAACTCCGCAGTTGAAGACTTTTTAGGTTACCCCGTGGATGTTGTTTATGAAAATCAATCAGACAACAAATGGTACTCGCCACTAATGAAAGAATTCAAAACGCAATTTCAACCTACACCCGAGTACGTTGAAGAAATGTTCTCATCAAAATTAGCACAACGTTTCTTTTCAAACTCTGAAATCCTATCACTCAAGGAAAAGTATTTAAATGAAAATACTACACATAATCAATGACTTATCTAGCAATGGTGGAGCACAGCGCTTTCTTGTAGATCTAGTAGTCCAGCATATGCCTCAATATAAAATACGAGTTCTCATTCTTAATCCAGACAATGATTTCGAGGAAAAACTGAAAGAAAGTGAAGTGACGTGCTATGTTTGGAAGTCACTGTCTCTAATTGAAAAATGGAAAATACTCCAATGGCCAGATTTGGTACATAGTCATTTATTTCCTTCTATATACCTCGCTCTATTTTCCTTTGGAAAAAGGAAAATACAAACAGAACATAACACAACTAATCGACGCAGGGACTATCCATTATTTAAGTTTATGGAGCACCTTCTTTATATGAGCAATGACAAAACTATTTGCATCACTCACAAGGTTCAAGAAGCATTAGTTAAATTCATACCAGCATACAAAGACCGCTATGAAGTAATATTCAATGGTGTAGATCTTCATCGATTCTCTAGACAACCTAAATTATATAAGGCGCTAGAAAAAAAAGGAGTTATAAACATAGGAATGGTTGGTAGGCTTCATCACTATAAGGACCACGATACATTAATATGTGCAATAGCTAAATTACCAGAAAACTACCACCTCCATCTAGCTGGAGACGGAGAAAAAAAACAAGTTCTTAGAAAAAAAGCAAAAGATTTGAACTGCGATCATCGTATACATTGGTATGGTATCACATCTGACATTCCTCGATTCTTATCTAGTCTCGATCTGTATGTGCAATCTTCAATAGTAGAAGGTTTTGGTCTTGCGGCTGTAGAGGCTATGGCTGAAGGGTTACCAGTTCTAGGCTCGGACGTCCCCGGACTAAATGAAGTAATCGGAGATAAAACTTATTTATTTAAACAAGGTCAATCCGATGACTTAATAACAAAAATACTTCACATAGTGGGTAGTAAAAGCTCCTATGAAGCTGCTTCCTGTTTTTTTGTCGAACGTTGTAACCAGTTTACTTTGAATAACTTTAGGAACAGCTATTACAAAATTTATGATGAACTTTGTACCGATAAATAACCAAACTCCGATAATAGCTGCGTGCTTACTAACATTGTTCTTTATTCCTATGAAGTTTCGTGCTGGAGGAATAGCGCTAGCCCCTTCTGACATCGCAAGCCTTTTGTCCATTGGTTTTACTGCATTAGTGGTATTGGAAGGAAAAGCTGAAAAACTCATGCATCCCTGTATGGGGTTCCTCGTATTGTTCACTGGGTATGTGTTCATAAATGGTCTGCTAAATCGCGTCCCTTTAATGCCGCTAGTTATAGAAACTGTGCAATGGTTAGCGATTTTGTGCCTACTGAGCCTAATGTACGCCTATGGCGTGTTTGATGACGAACGGGTAATGGTTTATTTCACGTATCTGTTGTTTTTCATCTGTACGCTCGTTGCCTTATGGCACTTTGCTCAGGGCTATCAAAGCGGGTTTAAGTTACTCGGGGTAAGTAAATACGGGTTCGGTGTACTGTGCTCGCTACTGTACCTTTATCGAGATAAAATTCGCGCTTTCCACCTTTTGATGCTCGTAGCTTTAGTATTACTGGTGTTGTCACAAGAAAGAAAAGCGCTACTTGGTTTTTGTCTGCTTTTCTTCTTTGACCAACTGCTCGTAAAAAACTTAATGAGAAAATCGCTCAGCGAAACGTACACGTGGACGATTTTATTAGCCTTAAGCTTCATTGTGTTTACTGCCGTCACAACCACACTCTACGTTGGGTTTGAAACGCTAGCAGACACATTGGAAATAACCCAAGAAGACGTCTTATTTGCCAACCAAAGTGAAGCCCGCTGGGTATCGAATCTTCATAGAAAACTTTTACTTGCCAATGGGCTAGATATTTTATTTCAACACCCGGTGTTAGGTGTCGGCGCGAAAATGTTACCCAACTTTATGATCAGTTACTTTAATTATGATGAGCTGGCGATCTACACCCACAACTTTGTGTTAGATACCGCAATTGAATACGGATTGCTTGGTATCGGTCTGCTGTTTGGTGGTTATTTTCTTTTTATTCGCTTTTGCTTCCGTAGTCTTAATGAAAACAGAAAAAGCCTATTACTTGCGATATACGCCCTCATCATGGTGTTTTTCGTTGCGGTAAACACCACCATAATTTTAATACTCTTATTACCCGTCATGATCAGCATTAGCAACGACTCAAGGGCCATTGCTCATACTTTTCCGGTAAACCATCACCACGAATATGAATAATCAAGGATAGGATAGATGAAGTATTCAATCTCTCGACAATTTGAAAAGAACCGAGAACTCCAAGCTGATAATTTTGTTTTAGTTTACCAAATGGGCAAAGTTGGCTCCTCATCAATTGAGCACACGCTAGGGGAGAAAAATATCCCGAGCTATCACATCCACACCTTTGATGATCACGAAGAATTTCACATGTATCACAATAAAAAAGACGTGAGTAAATTCTTCGACTTCCGAAACCGCGCACTCTATCGCTTAGTGCTCAAGCAGCGAAAACGTATCTTACAAAAACGCGAGCAGATTAAAATCGTTACGCTGGTCCGCGATCCAATCGCAACTGTCTTTTCTCGTTTCTTTCAAGACCTCCATTTGCAATTTATCGAAGGCAAAAAGAATGATGCAATTCACCGAGATATGGAAGTCACGTATCAGCACCTCGAGCATTGCTTTGATAACTATATCAATCTCAACTATTTTGCGGACTGGTTCGACAACGAGTTAAAGCGTAATTTCAATATCGATGTGATGCGCCAAGAGCTGGACAACACTCAACCTTTCTTCACATTCCAGAACGATCAGGCCAACGTCATGCTAATCAAATGCGAACAGCTCAGTTCTCTTGATAAAGAAATCGGTGAGTTTCTTGAGTTGCAAGACTTCGTACTGAAAAACAGCAACGAAGCGAAAAACAAGTGGTACTCCAATATCCACCAACACTTTAAGAATCACTACGACTTCTCAAAACTGTTCTATATGTACGATCTTCCCTTGTATCGCCACGTTTATTCAGAGCAAGAGCGTGATGCTTTTAAACACAAATGGATGCAAACACCAGGGACAAAATCATCATGAAGAAAGTGCTCCATGTTACAGAAGCATTTGGAAGTGGCGTTCAAACCGCCCTCTATAGTTATGTTCACTCATCCAGAGACGAGCCTTATCAGCATTTCTTGCTAGCCAGAGCCCGAGAAAACGACTTGACCAATGAGAACAACCACCACATTTTCGTACAGACAAAGTGGGTAGAAGGCGGCTTGCTTCAATTTATTCGCGATGCAAACCACATGATTGCATCACTTGGTCCCGACGTCGTGCATTTGCACTCGAGTAAAGCAGGATTTCTCGGCCGATTTCTAAAGCTTGGCAAGGCACGCTTGGTTTACACACCGCACTGTTATGCCTTCGAACGTGAAGATATCTCAGAGCTTGCACGCCAGATCTATAAAGCACTAGAGAAAGTAAAACTGAGCAAAATTGATGTGGTTGCAGGCTGTAGCCAACGAGAGTGTGACCTAGCCATTAGCATTGGTGCGAAACGTGCCGAATTGCTCAACAACTACGTGTCTTATCAAAGTGAAGATCGTATAGAGCGAAACAAGCAAGAAGCGCTGAAGCTCGTTGTACTTGGTCGTGTCGCGCCCCAAAAAGATCCTCAGTTTCTTATCAACACATTGCAGTTCCTTAATCGGTATGCGCTTAACCGCCCGATAGAGATCACATGGATAGGTGGCGGTGACCACGTACTCGAACAGAAATTACGTACTGAAAATGTGGATGTAACGGGTATGCTGCCTCGCGATGAGGTAGTTGAAAAGCTCAAGGGTTCAGACCTTTATCTACACACTGCAGCATGGGAAGGGATGCCGTTAACCATTCTAGAAGCATCCAAGTTACATCTTCCTATGGTTATTCGGACCATCGGCGCAACCAAAGATCTCAACTACCCGTTTTTAGCGCTCACACCTGAAGAAATGACCAAGCAGATCGCGCATTGTGTCAATCATTATGAAGAGATCGATTTTCGCCAATATACAGCACAATTAAACGATGCCTTCAGTGAAGAAAAGCAGCGCCTCGCACTCAATAATATTTACGGTTAAATGCCCCTATGTTTCACACTGTTCAACAAAAATTACTGTTGATGCCCAGCGGTAAAAAAAGCTTGTTATCTACTGGATTAAAAACCGCAATCACACGTGTGTTGAGTGCGCTATTTGCTTTTTTACTGACTCTGATTGTATCGAAGACCAGTGACGCTTCGACGGCCGGTCAATTTTTCTTTTTATTCAACCTAGTCTCGCTACTCGCCATCGTTTCTCAGCTAGGTTTTGATGTCTCGTTAGTTCGTTACAATGCGATCGCTTTTAATAACAAAGAGAAGCTTGAACAAAGCCAAAACTATAAAACCGCACTTTATCGAAGTATGGCATTTTGCTTGCTCGCCATAGGCGTTTTGTTGGCAGGGTTTAATCTGTTTCCAGAACAGCTAAACCAGACTCAATCACCAATGTATGCGATTACTTTATGCTTGCTTTGCATACCTTTCTTGGTGCTTGCGCAAACCAACAGTCGGGTGCTTCAAGCATGTAGAAAAGTCGTATCATCTCTGTTTGCGTTGCAGCTTGGGGTAAGCATGTTGATGGTCATTTTTGTCTTTGCCCTAGACTATATCGGTCAGCAAAATATCAACAATCTAATGACCGCACTGCTTTTAGCGAGCATAGGTGTCGCGGTCATATCTAGTGCCAATTGGCTTGGCTCAGATCAATATCAAACATCGGCTTTCGTACCAAACAAAAAAATGGTCTCTTCTGCCAAGCAAGTCTGGGTTGGCAGTATCTTCACGAATGTTCTTCAATGGGGAAGCCTTGTTATTGCGGGCTTTTTTATCTCAACAGCGGAAATCGGTTTGTTAGCCGCAGCCCAACGCACATCACTACTGATTGGCTTTGTGCTGATTACCATTAACTTTGTGGTCGCCCCGATGTTTGCCTCTCTCTACAAAGAGCGTCAAATGCTCAAACTGCAGAACCTGAGCCGCTTGGCGTGCCGAGCCAATGTTGGTTTAGCGATTGTACCCGTAATTATTTGCACCCTCTTCCCCGAGTTTGTAATGCAGTTTTTTGGTGAGGAGTTTCTCGCCGCGGCGCCACTATTAGTCGTCCTTTCTCTGGGGCAGTTAGTCAATGTTGCGACTGGTTCAGTAGGGTTTTTATTATTAATGAGCGGTCATGAGAGAACCATGAAATACATTACAATTTCCTCCGGTACGGTGTCTATCTGCCTACTTGTTACGCTTTGCCAAATGTTTGGGGTGATTGGTGCAGCGTGGGCAATGGCAATTGGCATGGCTATCCAGAATTTAGCTGCACTGTACTTTGTAAAACGTTACTTAGGCTTCTTTCCAATAGGTTAATTATGGCTTTAATACTGGCACGCACGAGTTTTGTTTTAGTCCTGATGCTAACCGCTTCACTCTCTTTGTGGAAAAGCTCTGACCTACACCATACTGCTTACCTGCAAATGGAAACCTACTTAGGCGGATCGAGTACGCTTCACTTTACTTTCAGTTTATTGATCGGCTTTTTATCGGTTTTCACGTTCCCTTCTCTGGTGAGCTCGAATAAAACCGACATTTTTGGGATTCGTCTTTTGCTACTGCTGTTGGCTATCGTTTCAATGGAAGAAATAAGCCAACTTTTTATTCCAAATCGATCATTTAGTTTTGATGATCTCAGCACCAACTGGATAGGCGTTATCTCAGGTTACTTTAGTGCCAAGTTAATTCGTTTCATCCGCGCTCGATCGTTCTAGTAAGACAGGAATCTCTGGGGTATTTGGGTATATAATTACGCCAAACAACCAGACTAACGAGTACATCATGCCATCTCATCCAACCAAGATTACTTTTTTTGAATTCTTAACCCCGTTGATCACGTCAGGCAAAAAGACGATAACGATTCGAGATGAATCAGAAAGCCATTACGTTCCCAATACAGAAGTCGAAGTTTTTACCTTAGAAACGGATCGTAAAGTCTGCGATATCAAGATACGTTCTGTAGAACCACTTCACTTTGAAGATATTAATGAGTTTCATGCAGAACAAGAAGCCATCGAACTACCAAAACTCAAGCAGTTAATTCGAGAAATCTACCCAAATACCGACACGCTCTTTGTTATTGAGTATGAGCTGATTAAATAACCCACAACAAATACTAGACGACTGGTCTAATTCATTCTATAGTACACTTCATGAACGCAAAGACGAATGACACACGCCAACATATTCTCGACGTCGGATATGAGTTGATCGTAAACCGAGGGTTCACGAGTGTTGGTCTTTCAGAGCTATTAAAAAAGGCCGCAGTGCCAAAAGGCTCGTTTTATCATTACTTCAAATCCAAAGAACAATTTGGTGAAGCGATGATTCAAGACTACTTTACTAAGTATTTTGAGCGTTTAAACGCACGCTTTACCAATACTGAACTGAGTGGCTACCAACGCCTAATGAGCTATTTCGAAGAAATGGTCAAAGTAGAAGACGACGTGTGTAATGCGAACAAATGTTTATTGGTCAAGTTAAGTGCAGAAGTCTCCGATCTCTCTGAGTCAATGCGCTTGGCATTACGCCAAGGAGCAGACAAAACCATTCAAGCGATAGCGGATTGCATAGACATCGGCATTCAAGATGGCTCAATCCCCAATGGTGACAGTGCGTTATTAGCAAGGCAGATATACTACCTTTGGAATGGCGCTAGCTTGCTGAACAAACTTTATCAAGATCAGGCAGCATTGACGCAAAGTCTGACCTATACTCAACACTTACTGCAGAATACGCGCACTTGTCCATAACAGGCGGCGTGGAAGCAGAATGAACACCCTACACACGTTTCACTGTCAGAAAAAGCGTCAGTGTTAACACAGTAAACCTTCCCGCTTTAAATAAGCGGGATATTTTGAAATAAATACTAGACGACCGGTCTAATCAACAAGTGAGATAGATATGACTAACGCAACAAATCGCAGAATCGTACTCGCGTCACGTCCCCATGGTGCACCGACACAAGAAAACTTTCGTTTAGAAGAGGTAACGAAACCGACTCCGAAAGAGGGTGAAATGCTATTGAGAACGGTTTATTTATCTCTAGATCCATACATGCGTGGTCGCATGAGTGATGCCGAATCATACGCTGACCCTGTTGCAATTGATGACGTAATGGTCGGTGGTACAGTTTGTCAGGTAGAAACATCAAACCACCCAGATTACGAAGCGGGTGAATGGGTTCTTGCCTACACTGTTGGCTGGCAAGACTACGCTATCTCAACTGGTGAGATGGTCATTAAACTTGGTAAAGAACCGCAAAACCCTTCTTACGCGTTAGGCGTTGCAGGTATGCCAGGATTTACCGCGTACATGGGTTTACTCGACATTGGTCAGCCAAAACCAGGGGAAACCATCGTGGTAGCAGCTGCTACGGGGCCTGTAGGCGCAACAGTTGGTCAAATTGGTAAAATCAAAGGTTGCCGAGTTGTTGGTATAGCAGGCGGAGAAGAAAAATGCCGTTACGCTAAAGAGGTGCTTGGTTTCGATGAGTGTATTGATCACAAAGCTGAAGACTTTGCAGAACAACTGAAAAATGCCTGTGACAAAGGTATCGATGTTTACTTCGAAAACGTAGGTGGCAAAGTATTCGAGGCTGTAATGCCACTTCTGAATACAAATGCGCGTATCCCACTTTGTGGTTTGATTTCTCAGTACAACGCGACAGAGCAGCCTGAAGGTACCGACCACCTTCCATTACTAATGGGTAAGCTCCTGACCAAACGAATCAAGGTGCAAGGCTTCATCATTTTTGATGATTACGGACATCGTTACGGTGAATTTGCGCAAGATATTAATCAATGGTTGGCAGAAGGAAAGATCCAATACTGCGAACATCTAGTACAAGGACTGGATAATGCGCCAGAAGCATTCATCGGTCTGTTGGAAGGTAAGAATTTCGGCAAGCTTGTAGTACAGATTAACGACCCATTATAAAAAGGGATATGTAAATGATTAAACTTCACCACCTCAATCAGTCTCGTTCAAAGCGCATCATTTGGTTACTTGAAGAGCTAGATGTAAATTACGAAATTGTACCCTATGTCCGTGATTCCGTGACCTTCATGGCACCGCCAGAACTAAAAAGTGTTCACCCATTAGGAAAGTCACCTGTTCTTGAAGATAACGGCGAGATTATCATTGAGTCAGGTGCAATGACCGAATATTTGATTGAGAAATACAGTGACGGAGCCTTTGCTCCTGAGCGTGGTACAAAAGCACACACAGAATATTTGCAATGGATGCACTTTGCAGAAAGCTCTGCAATTTTACCTATGTTGCTAAAAATCTTCGTAAGCAAAGAGCCAAATGAAACTCAGTTTTTATCAGGCTATGCCGACAAGGAAGCAATGAATGTACTAGGCTACTTCGAGCAATCCTTAGAAGGCAAAACTTACCTAGTAGAAGAGCGTCTGACTGGCGCTGACATCATGATGTCTTTCATTGTCGAATTGGTTCAAAAGTTTGGTTTAGTTAATCACTTCCCTAATATTGAACGTTATGGGAAACAGCTCGCGACACACCCAGCATTTGCAAAAGCTGAACAACTTGAAGTGAAGTACTCTTAATTACTTCCCCCCTTTCGCCCCTTTGATCACACGTAAAACTTCATTTAAGGGGCGATATTACTAGCATCGCAGACACGCTAACTGGATAGCGCTCCCCCCCAGTCAATCGCTTTCGAGAACGCCGATTGTTATGTCAATCAAGCTAATGTAGTAAATTTCTGATTCTAATATAGTTTCGACCATAGTCACCATCTATTGAATTGATAAGCAATATCAGTTTTCTCCCCCAGCTTTTCCGTAATAACCTCCTCTACAGTTTCTAAGGTATTGAACCCTGGAGGGGGAAGAAAAATGACAAACAAGAAATTGACTACAGCAGCAGGTTGCCCTGTCGCACATAACCAAAACGTTATGACTGCAGGTCCTCGTGGCCCTCAACTATTACAAGACGTTTGGTTCCTTGAAAAATTGGCACACTTTGACCGCGAAGTGATCCCAGAGCGTCGTATGCACGCAAAAGGTTCTGGTGCTTACGGTACGTTCACAGTAACGCACGACATCACAAAATACACTCGCGCTAAGATCTTCTCTGACATCGGCAAAAAAACAGAACTATTCGCTCGCTTCACTACCGTAGCTGGTGAGCGCGGTGCTGCAGACGCAGAACGCGACATCCGTGGTTTCGCACTTAAATTCTACACTGAAGAAGGTAACTGGGACTTGGTTGGTAACAACACACCAGTATTCTTCCTACGTGACCCACTAAAATTCCCAGACCTAAACCACGCAGTAAAACGCGACCCTCGCACTAACATGCGTAGCTCTACCAACAACTGGGATTTCTGGACATCACTACCAGAAGCATTCCACCAAGTGACTATCGTAATGAGTGACCGTGGTATCCCAGCTTCTTACCGTCATATGCATGGTTTTGGTAGCCACACATTCAGCTTCATCAACGCAGAAAACGAACGTTACTGGGTGAAATTCCACTTCAAAACTCAACAAGGCATCAAGAACCTGACTGACCAAGAAGCAGAAGCCATCGTAGGTAAAGACCGCGAAAGCCATCACCGTGACCTTTACGAAGCGATTGAGCGTCAAGACTTCCCTAAATGGAAGATGTACGTACAGATCATGCCTGAGTTAGAAGCGGATGAAGTCAACTTCAACCCATTCGACCTAACACGTGTATGGTCTCAAAAAGACTACCCACTGATCCCAGTTGGTGAGTTCGAACTGAACCGTAACCCAGAAAACTTCTACGCAGAAGTTGAGCAATCAGCGTTTAACCCAGCAGCAGTTGTACCTGGTATCGGCTTCTCTCCAGATAAGATGCTACAAGGTCGTCTGTTCGCTTACGGCGATGCTCAGCGTTACCGTCTAGGTGTGAACCATCATCAAATCCCAGTGAACGCACCTCGTTGCCCTGTTCACAGCTACCACCGTGATGGCGCAATGCGCGTTGATGGCAACTTTGGTTCAACACTGGGTTACGAGCCAAACTACAAACAAGAATGGGCAGAGCAACCAGATTACTCTGAGCCACCTCTACGCATCAATGGCAACGCTGATCACTACGATCATCGTGTAGACGAAGACTACTTCAGCCAAGCGGGTGACCTATTCCGTCTGATGAGCGAAGAGCAACGTCAAACTCTGTTCGATAACACAGCTCGCGCAATGGACGGTGTGCCAGAGTTCATCCAACAGCGCCACGTTCAACACGCATACCAAGCGGACGAAGCGTACGGCAAAGGTCTTGAAATTGCACTAGGCTTAAACAAGTAAGCGAACGCTGCAATCATTACACTGCGTGATTTAAAGACGAAAAAAGGAGGTGCTCTACAGCACCTCCTGATTTCAAATCACTAATCCTTAATCACAAGTCACAAACCATGCTCAAGGAGATTCATTATGATTAACTTAGATTTCTTTAAGCTCTTTGATACCAAAGAACTGTTTATCTATTACTGATTCATCAACTACTGATTTTTAGCTACCGCTTTGATCAGTACTGATGTATCCATGCGACCTAAACCATCACGTTGAAGGTCTGCGTATTGCTCATCCACTTTCTTAGTCAGTGGAAGTTCTAGACCCACTCGCTCAGCTTCTTGCAGACAGAAACCTAAGTCTTTGCGCATCCAATCAATAGCGAAGCCAAAATCGAACTTGTCTTCAGCCATCGTATTTGCGCGGTTTTCCATCTGCCAAGAACCTGCAGCGCCATGCTTAAGCGTTTCTACAACTTGAGCGATGTCCAAGCCTGATTTTTGTGCCAGCAACAAAGCTTCACTCAGACCTTGTAAAACGCCTCCAATACAGATTTGGTTTACCATCTTACAGCGTTGACCCTGACCGTTTTCACCCAGTAGCGTCATCTGCTTCGCGTACACATCCATCGCCGGAGACACACGGTCAAAAATGCTTTGTTCACCACCACACATGATGGTTAGAACACCATTTTCTGCGCCTGCTTGACCACCAGAAACTGGCGCATCAATGAAGTGATTACCATACTTAGCACACGCTTCAGCCAGCTCAACCGCTAGGTCTGCAGAAGTGGTCGTGTGATCGACTAGCACTGCGTCCGCTTTCAAGCCGACCAGAATGCCCTCTTCACCGTAAACAACGCTACGAACGTCATCATCATTACCCACACAGGTAAAAACGATGTCACAGCCTTCTGCCGCTTCACGTGGTGTTTCACAAGCTACGCCTTGGTATTCTTCAGCCCATTTGTCGGCTTTCGCTTTTGTGCGGTTGTATACTTTGGTTTCAAAGCCCGCTTTACTTAGGTAACCAGCCATTGGGTATCCCATCACACCCAGACCAATAAATGCTACTCGTTGTTTTTCCATTGCACGCTTCCCTTAGTTCACCTGACTGAAATGTTTCGTAACATGCTACTAAAGAATTGAAATCATTACTCGTGATTTCTCTTTCCTCGGTCTCGATGATCCTGCATTGCAGTCCGTTTATTGCGCCTTCTACACCCCTTTACTTGACGATTAGCGTAACAGTCAAAGCACTTACAAAGGTTCACTACTGCTTAGCGTGGAACATCGCTTGCCCACTCTTGTCTTTATTCGACCAGAAATTGATGTTGAACTGAGCATCATCGCTCATCTCAATACGGTGCCAGTACTGCGGTGGGCTGGTAGCAAACTGGCCTGCATTAATCACCACCACTACTTCTGCTTCTGTTGCGTGTTCATCAGCAAAGCCGTAGTAGGTCACTTGCCCTTCCATGACGCACAGCTGTCCAAACACTCCCTCAGCGGTATTGTGATGAGTCAGCAGCGCTGCTGGCACATTGTCTTTAGTGAAGAAAGGCGTTGAACGTTGAACAGTCCAGTCTTTGGGAATTCGTAGATGCGACATAATGATACCCTCTCTAATTACAATTCTTTTCGTTTAAATCGGTTAAGCCTGCGCGGCTTGAGACAACTCTCGAAGTAATGGAAATGCTTGCGTAACTTGCTCTCCCGTCACGACGAAGCCCATAAGTCGGCTATTTTCATCTTCTGCCTTAGCGGCAATGCCTGTTTGAGAAATCTGCACGATCCAGTTCGTCACCGAACTAAAATCGCCTGCCAATTGAATTGGGTAGCTCGGCGTTTTCACCTTTACCATCATAGGCGGTAGTTTCAGCTCTGCTTCTTGCCCTAGTAGCTGTTTGCCCAAAGCATTGGCACTTAGCACGATCGGTTGGAGGTACGGCATCATTCGACCTTGGATCTCAGCACAATCGCCTAATGCAAATACATTAGCTACTGATGTCTGTAATCGAGCATCCACCTCGATGCCTTTGTTCACGCTCACCCCACAAGCCTTCGCTAACCAAGTGTTAGCACGTAAACCCGCCGCTGAAATCACTACATCGGCTTCGATTGCTTTACCTTTGCTCAAGCTTGCCACCAGCGAATCATCTGAGTGATTGATCGCAACTATCCCAGTCTCCAAGGCAAGTTGAATACCTTGCTGCTTAAGTTGGTTTTCGAGCGGCAATGCGATGAATTCAGGAATCAAGTTAGCGAGCAAACGGGAATTTGGCTCAACCACCGTAACCGCTTTACCACTGGTTGCGAGATCCATGGCGATCTCGACGCCGATCAAACCACCACCCATTACTAGAATTCGTTCCGCACGGCTGATTTGCTCTTCCGCTAATTGATATTCTTGTAGCGAGTTCAGCGTTATCACCTCAGGTGCTGCATCGCCAGATATTGGCGGCACAAAAGCTTTCGCGCCTGTCGCAAACACCAGTTTGGAGTAAGGATAGGTTTGGCCGTTGGCGACCACTTGCTGAGCTTGCACGTCGACATGCTCAATCATGGTATGGGCGAGCAGTTCGATGTTGTGTTCCTGTGCGAACGCCTCACCACTTTTAACTACCAAGTCTTGGGCGGTTTGCTTGTTGCTGAATACATGACTCAAATCAGGCTTGTTGTATTCCGCGCCATCATCAGCAGTAAACACTTGCAGCGGAATATGTGCGTCCATTCGACGCACTGTTTTCACCAATTGGTAAGCCGCAAAGCCGCTACCAATAATCACAATAGGTGCTTGCATATTCGCCCCCTTACCCGTTGTATTCGACAAAGACGTCTTTACCCAAGTGACATTCTGGGCACAAGAAGTAATCTGGCACTTCAGACCATGCCGTACCCGGTTCAACGCCTTGATTAGGCTCGCCTTTAGCTGGGTCGTATACCCAATTACAAACGGTGCAAACCATGCATTGGTAATCTGCAGGATGCGCCTCGGCACTAGGGTTGCTAGGAGCAGCATCTACTACCGCTTGTGTTGCTACTTGTGCAGCGGGTTGTGATTGAACTTGTGGTGCAGACGCAGCAATCGCCGGAGCAAGAACAGGACTAGTCAGGTCATGCTTTGCCCACAATTTCGCGATGTTCTGACCATGTTCGCGACATTCACGCATCGCTTTACCATCTGGTCGCCATTTTGTTTTCAAGCTCACTGCGGTTTCAAAGCCTGCGTCAGTCAATCGAGCATGGATACGATCCACCGCACCACCGTTCCAACCGTAGCTACCGAACGCAGCGGCTTTCTTCGCCTTAAAGCGCAGACCGGTAATTTCTTCTAGCATGCCTGCGATCTTCGGCATCATGACGTTATTCATGGTAGAAGAACCAACCAAGATGCCTTTTGAGCGGAATACGTTGGCGAGAATTTCATTCTTATCATGCTTAGAGACATTAAAGACTTTGACCGCCACGCCAGGGTCGACATCGTGAATGCCTTGCGCAATGGCATCGGCCATCATTCGAGTGTTGTTTGACATTGAATCGTAGAAAATCGTAATGCGATCTTCTTGATAATTGTCTGCCCATGCTAAGTATTGCTCGATGATTTGAACCGGATTATCGCGCCATACAATACCGTGTGACGTGGCGATCATGTCGACAGGCAAATTGAAGCTCAGCACTTCTTTGATTTTAGCGGTTACCAAGCTGCTGAATGGCGTTAAGATGTTTGAGTAGTAACGCAAACACTGTTCCATCAACTCATTTTGATCCACTTCATCATTGAATAAGCGTTCATCGCAGTAGTGCTGACCAAATGCGTCGTTACTGAATAACACTGCATCGCCCGTTAGGTAAGTCATCATACTGTCCGGCCAATGCAGCATCGGCGCTTCCACGAAGACCAATTGCTTACCGTTACCAATATCAATGCTATCGCCCGTTTTTACGGTTTTGAAGTTCCACTCAGGATGGTGATGATGACCCACAATCGAATCAATCGCCGCTTCTGTACAGTAAATTGGCGTGTTCGGAATCTTCTCCATCAATGCCGACAATGCGCCTGAGTGATCTTCTTCAGCATGGTTTACTACGATAAAGTCGATAGACTTAAGGTCGATTTCCATTTCTAAATTTTGGATGAATTGTTGACTGAATCGATGATCGACCGTATCAACCAATACGGTTTTCTCTTCACGAATTAGATAACTGTTGTAGCTGGTACCTTTTGTCATTTTGTATTCTGTACCGTGGAAGTCTTGAACTTCCCAATCGCGTTGACCTACCCAGTGAATGTTGTTTTTTACGTGAATTGTCATAATTACTACCTTGAATGACGGGATAAACAAAAATAATTTCTTCTTGTATTGCACTGGGCGTGCCAACTTTTAATTACTATATATTTCAGAACCTTAATTAAAAATCAACTTTAACAAGTGTCATTTAGACACAGTTGAAAATTGTCATTAAGACACTACAATAGTCATATTGACACAACTGGTATTGGCTATGACTTCTTTAATCGCACAATGGCTACACATCACGCAAGACCTTAACTCGGCGCTCACTCAACAGGCTCGCTTCGATACGTTATTAACCACGATTCGAGATGTATTGAAGTGTGACTCTTCTGCCCTTCTTTTGTATGAAGACCAGCACTTTAAACCTTTAGCGATCAATGGATTGGCGAAAGAAGTGCTTGGACGCCGTTTTTCCATTGAGCAGCACCCAAGATTAGAAGCCATTGCCCGAGCAGGCGACATCGTGCGCTTTCCCTCTGACAGCGACTTACCTGATCCATACGACGGCTTGATTCCAAACCACGATGACAAACTGCATGTCCATTCCTGCATTGGTTTACCTCTGCTGATCGACGATCAACTGATTGGTGCCATTACAATTGACGCCTTCGACCCCAACCAATTTGATGGGCTACGCAACCAAGAGTTACGTTTTGTCAGCGCGTTGGCAGCAGGTGGCCTTCACACTGCACTCCTACTAGAACAACTAGAGACACAAGCGAGCCTGCCACGCGACTCTTACGCCGAGAAGCGCACCTTAAGTAACGAAATCATTGGCAACTCTCAGGGCATGAAGAATCTTCAAGAGCAGATTGATGCAGTCGCCGATACGGAATTGTCTGTGTTGGTCATGGGAGAAACGGGCGTAGGTAAAGAGTTGGTTGCCAGCGCTATTCACCATCGCTCTAGCCGCTCGAACAATACTTTGGTTTACCTCAACTGTGCAGCGCTGCCGGAATCAGTCGCGGAAAGCGAGTTGTTCGGCCATATCAAAGGCGCATTTACAGGCGCAATCAGCAATCGTAAAGGTAAGTTCGAACAAGCCGATGGCGGCACACTGTTTTTGGATGAAGTCGGCGAACTGTCGTTAGAGCTGCAAGCTAAGTTACTTCGAGCCCTACAATACGGCGACATTCAACGTGTGGGTGATGACCGCCATATTCGAGTCAACACACGCATTGTCGCCGCCACTAACCGTATATTGCATGAAGAAGTGACTGCTGGTCGCTTCCGAGCCGACTTGTATCATCGTCTAAGCGTCTTCCCGCTTCATGTTCCACCTCTTCGTGAACGTGAAGACGATGTGGTATTACTCGCAGGCTTTTTCGCTGAGAGCTTAAGAAGCAAATTGGGATTGAACAGCATTCGTTTGTCCCCCATTTTGGTGCAGGCACTCAAAGACTATTCATGGCCAGGCAACGTGCGAGAGCTTGAACATGTCATTAAACGTGCCGGTGTTTTGGCAAAAGCGCGTACTCACGCCTTGGACATTGAGTTGGTTGAGCAAGATTTTGATATTAGAACGCCGAATCAGAACATCAAGAACATTGAAGAAGCGGAACAAAACTCTTGGCTTGAGCTACCAGAAGGCGGATTGAAGCCTGCCACAGATGCCTTCCAAAAAGCGATGATTGTTCGAGCTCTGGAAGAGAACCAAGGTAACTGGGCAGCAACTGCACGTCAGCTTGAATTAGATAACGGTAATTTACACCGCTTAGCAAAACGCCTAGGGATAAAATAGACACTAACGAATATCACCTAATATGGCATATTCATCGCCAAATAATGTGCCTGATGCCCAACCGCGCACTCAGCCCACCATAAGTAGTGGGCTGAGTGCTCAGATAGAATAGCTACCTAAGTTTGACGGTATTTTCTTCTAAATTTTATTGTCTTGAACCACCTCACAGATTTAATAACCCTTAACAATAAACACAATAATAGTTAAGGTATTTTTATGAGCTAGATCTAATAAAATTAAATATATAGTATTTATTTTAAGAATCTAAACTTTCAAAGTTCATCATAATAAATACAACCTCTATATATACACTTTACCTTCAAAAAACATCAAAATATAATCCCTTCGATAAAAAACACTTAAATGAATTTAACTGTATAAAAGTGAGGAGAATAAAATATGGGATATGGGGCGACAGTATATTCATTAGATACTGAAAAGGTTTTTAACGTACTAAAGAATGAGCGTAATCCAGAGCTAGAAAAAGCCATAATGGAAAGGTGTCAAGACTCCTTTAAGGTGATTAATGAAATGCTGGAAAGTAGTGGCGAAAGCATCCGAGCTGAAGAGCTTCTTATGCAAATGTTGTCTGAAGAGATAAAATACAGTCACTTGGGTTACGCCTATGCTTACTTGCTTGAAGCTATATGTAAGATCACTGGTTATTACTTATCCAATAACTCTTGGTATCCTTGCGATGTAAACGATTTCTGCGATATTCCATTCACTAATACCGATTATCCCATAAAATTCCCACTCCCTGACGATTTCCCTGTTGTTTTTATGATAAAAAATCAAGATATTCACCAAGATAACGTTGACTTCGGAGGCTTATCAGAGCAACAAATATCTGAAGTCAAGAGCTGGTACACTCATGCAGTCGTAAACAATCGTGACTTGGTATTATTTTATTATTAATTTTAACTATTAATAAATTATCCAATAGTTAAAATAACAATAGAATATTAATAAAACTCTAGCTTATATTAAGATAGAGTTTTATCTATTTAACTGAAATTTTTATAATTTTAAAAATATTATATTTCACACCTAATTTATAGACTCTGTGTATAGTGTGTTCAGAGGCAATGTGAACTCATAGGATCAAAATCAAGTTCTAATTTTTAGAAGAAAAAACGATCTGCTTGTGTCAAAATGCGCCATCCCAACCAAAAAGTCTTAATGTAATGAACTACCAAGCTGCTATTTTTGATATGGATGGTTTGCTCCTTGATACTGAGCGCGTCTGTATGCATATTTTCCAAGAAGCATGTGAAGCCCAGAACCTACCCTTCTATAAAGATGTTTACCTTTCAATCATTGGTCGCAATGCAGCGGGCATTGAAGTGATTTTTCGTAAAGCTTATGGGGATGATCTTGACCGCTTACACCAAGAGTGGCGCGACCGTTACGACGCTGTGGTTAAGCACCAAGCGATACCGGTAAAAGAAGGGGTGATTGAGCTGCTTGAGTGGTTGAAAGGCCAAGGGTTGCCAATTGCAGTCGCCACTTCTACAGCAAAAGAAGTGGCACAGAAGAAGTTGGAGTTAGCGGGCCTAAGCAAGTATTTCGACAACTTAACGACAGGCTGTGAAGTGTCACACGGCAAACCTGATCCAGAGATCTACCTGCTTGCAGCAAGTCGTCTAAGCGTAGATCCAACCAAATGTCTCGCTTTTGAAGATTCAAATAATGGCGTACGTGCTGCGGTAGCAGCGAACATGATCACTTATCAAATTCCTGATTTGGTTGAGCCTTGTGACGAAATAAAGCAATTAGGCCATACTGTCGCACCTTCACTGCATGATGTGTTGCACACGTTAAAGCAAACTCGCTAGGCCTACTTGTCGTCTGTTCTCTAGAAGCTCAGCAATTTAGCTGAGCTTCTTTCTTGAAACCTCTCCAATACCGTAAAACCAAACAATTCTGCCACCCGTTTAGAGAGATTATTTTCACCTTAACTCTGGCTAATCACGACTTTTGATTTAACTCACGCAATCGCATGAAATAAGGCATTTGAGTGATCAAATAGCGGAACTGACCAGTACAAGCTTGCAACAAAACGTCAATATACCGATTGAAGCACGTTTTTGGAGTGAAAATTGGCTGATAATGAGAACTATTGGATAAGATCAATCCAAGTCAGCCTAAAATACAAAATGGAGAGTGTTATATGTCTTTACGTTTATTAGCAACAACCTTCGCATTAGTAGGAATGAGCTTTGGTGCCCAAGCCAGTGCCGAGTGTGAAGTGTCATTAGATGCTAACGATATGATGCAGTTTTCTACTAAAACATTGAGCGTACCAGCCACTTGTAAAGAGGTAAAACTAACGCTGAATCACACAGGTAAGATGCCAGCGCAATCGATGGGTCACAACGTGGTCATCTCTGACACAGCCAACCTACAAGCAGTCGGTACTGATGGCATGGCAGCTGGAGCAGAAAATAACTACGTAAAACCAAATGATGATCGCGTCTACGCTCACACAAAAGTAATTGGTGGCGGTGAAAGCACCAGCATTACGTTCAGTACTGAGAAAATGAAAGCCGGCGGTGACTATTCATTCTTCTGTTCGTTCCCGGGTCACTGGGCAATCATGCAGGGTAAATTTGAGCTAAAATAAAAGCTTTAGCCAAGCCAAAAGAAGACTCATTATAGGGAAGCCAAGGCTTCCCTTTTTGATAGATAAAATAGCAATTGAGAAAGGTCTAACACGTCTGGAAACGTGACCAAGAAACATAGCAAGTATGAAACCCTTGCTCCATTGAGATTAAGTTCTTTTGCGAAAAGTTATGGTTAAAAATCAGATTTTTATTTTGCCTTTCCGAAACACAACTAAATGATAAAAGTCATTCAATACCATGTAACTCTTTCCAGTTTCCTGGATGAACCACATAGCCGAACAGAGCATGCCCACCATAAACCAATTCAGTCCCTTCCGGTATCCACAGCATCTGACCTGGGTGCACAAAATGTGTTTCACCATTTGCGGTCAGCTCGAAACAGCCTTC
The DNA here is from genome assembly GCF_033340195.1 of Vibrio sp. 1457. Taxonomy (NCBI): domain Bacteria; kingdom Pseudomonadati; phylum Pseudomonadota; class Gammaproteobacteria; order Vibrionales; family Vibrionaceae; genus Vibrio; species Vibrio sp. 1457. Next base: position 43,593 of record NZ_JAWOWA010000018.1, on the reverse strand, counting down.
AATCACGAAAATAACCTCATCATAAAGCACTGTCCAAGCCACTTTAGCGCCTTCCCATTTAGCAAAGCCTACGCCTATGTTTGGTGAAATTTCTGGGCTTAACGCCCTGGCAACATACGCCATTCCTGGCGTATCACCACGAACATTGAAATCTAGACTTTTACTATCAACAAGTTTGACTGGCTTCATAATTCACTCCGGCTTTGCCATTTTGCTAATTGGATACGCGTTTTTACTCCCAAACCTAAAAAAGGCTCTGGCGGATTCAAACAAGGCATTCCTGTCACTTGCTGTATGTCATCCAATGATTTAGATGTCGCACCAACGACATAGTCAGCTAACAGTGTTCCAGAAATGGTTCCCCACGCAGCACCAACACCATTGTCACAAGCGCTGGCATAAACACCTTCATCTAATTGACCGAAAAAGTTAGTAAAGTTACGAGAGATTGCATACACCCCACCCCATGTGTGAGTAAATGGTACGTCGGCCAGCTCGGGATAACGCGCCAGAAAGACCTGACGATGATCGTCGCGAATTTGTTCTCTGACTTTATCGTTCATGCTTGAGCCATATTTCGGCACGTGTTTGTAAGTATTGCGGATCAAAATACGTCGATCGGCGGTCATACGTAACGTCGTTCCCGCATGATCAGCTGGAGTTAACCCCCAATTCAGCTCACCTCCGTATCGTTGCATTTCTGCGTCGGTTAATGGACGCGTCCAGCTTGCAAACGTCATCACTGGAAGTAGTCTGTTTTTAAGATAACCAAACTCCCGAGTAAAAATGCTGGTCCCAAGCAGCAGTTCAGGGGTTTCAACAGAGCCACTATCTCCATGTAATACCCAGCAACCGTTTTCTTTACTGAGCTTGCGGATTGGCGAGTTCTCTAACACCTCGACGTTCTCTGGAAGGCTTTCCCCTAGCCCACGCACCAAAGCAGCAGGTTGCATTAAATAACCACCTGGCGTGTAAATTGCGCGGCTGTAGTAGTTGGTTCCCAAGACTTTCGCCAGCTCACTGCCATTAACATGGAAGTATGGTTCGCCAAGGTCTTTCATTAGGTGCTCAAAGTGATCGAGATACGCTTCACCGCGCGCCCCTACGGCTCCTTGATATTTGCCCTTTGCTGACCACTGACAAGAAATACTGTGCTTCGACACTAAAGTGTTTAGCTGAGCAATCGCAGAACGGTTGAGCGACAATAACTTTTGTTTGTGCTCAGGGTCGGGATGCTCAAGTGAAAACTTATGAGGCAAATCGATAACAAAGCCCGAATTTCTTCCTGAAGCCCCTTGGCCGATACGTTGCGCATCAATCAGTATAATTCGTGCATTAGGCATAAGTTCAGCTAAACGTCTTGCCATAGCTAGGCCTGCGAAACCGGCACCTAACACGGCATAGTCAGCACTTTGTTTACCTTTTAACGCCGATTTTTCTGGAATACTTGGCAACGCATGGTACCAACCACACGTCACGTCATCATTGGGTAAATGAATCATCTTTTTTCTCCGCTACGCTGCTGACAGTTTCAATGACAATTGATCTAGCCAAGGGCCGCGTAATGACTGTACTTTTCTTCCTAGCAACGCAAAACCGAGCATTGCTCCTTCTGGTGAATAAAACGCAGCGGTCAATTCATCTGCTTGGGTCTCGATGTACCATTGTCCCTGTTCTTCAGCGGCTACCGGGAAAATCGTGAGTGGAAGAATCGGCGTTTTTACAATCACTGGAGTTGGTGTTAACGAGATAGGGGCGACATCGCCTAGCAAGCTTTTCGCTACAGAAGGGATCATTTGATTAATCGGTGCAATATAGGGCTGCCAACCTTGCTCAGTTTCAACACAGTCACCTAGCGAGTAAATATTCTCATCACTCGTCTGGCCGAATTGATTCACTTTAATGCCCCGGCCAACTTCAAGCCCCGCGCGCTCAGCCAGAGAAACATTTGGCTTGAGTCCAACCGCGCTCAGCACTAGATCTGCTTCAATCTGCTTGCCACTGTTTAGATGTAAAACCGCACTGGATGCGGACCTTGGCTCGATTCTGGTGATACTGTCTTGTAGAGCCCATTGCACGCCTCGATCGGCAAGTGCGCTTTGTAATGATTCACCCAACTGTTGCGGGATCAAACGCTCCATTGGCCATTGACCCAACCCGATAACTGTTACTTCATAACCGCTTTCGATCAGATCATTTGCGAACTCACAGCCAATTAAGCCATCACCTAGGATCGCGATGCGCTTTTTGTCTTGCAGCTCCGCTCTGAAACGGCGGTAATCAACTAAGTCGTTCACACTCATAACCCAAGAGCGATCGCCCTCAATTGGGATTTCAATCGGTGATGCACCTGTTGCCAGTACCAAGCGGCTGTAGGCGTATTTACCGATGGAGGTATGTAACGTTGAATTGGCACGATCGATCTGTTCAACACGGGTATGCGGGTAAACTCGGATGTTGAGACGGCTTTCCCACTCCAACGCGCTCTCACTTTGTAGCGCGTCGCCGTCTTTATTCATGACCAGTGCATTAGACAAGGCAGGCTTGCTGTACAGTGCGCCATCATCAGCGGTAAAGACAGTGATCGGAACCGTTTCAGATTGTGCTCTAAGTGCCGCTGCCAACTGGTAACCACTGTGGCCACTGCCGATGATAACGATAGGGTCAGCTGAAAATATAGGTTGAGTGACTTCAGATGGAAGTGGCTGAGCCGTATTTGGCTGAACAGACGATCCTACCGATACCGAAGACACTGCCACGACCTCTTCTACTGGCGCATCGTCGGTGATTTCGATCATTTCAAAATCGGCCTTACCCACTAAACAATCGGGGCATAACCAATCATCCGGCACATCTTCCCATGCTGTTCCTGGTGCAATGCCATCGGATGGCCAACCTTGTGCTTCATCATAGATTAAGCCGCAAATAATACAGAGCCACTTTCTCATCACTTATACTCCAACTACCTTGTTCAGAATTTCCGTGTTTACAAACCGTTGTCAGATTTGTTGTGATTCCATCAACCTCGCCCTAGCTTGTGGTCTGAAATCCAAGCCGGTACGAGGTGATGAAAATACAGTTACACGGTACCTATACGTTGCTGTCTTGCTGCAAACGAATGGCAATATTGCGTGTCTGGACATAGCTATAAATCGCTTCTTGTCCTTTTTCTCGCCCAAAACCGGACAAGCCCACGCCACCAAATGGTGTTTCGATACCACCAGCAAACCATTCATTGATGAACACTTGCCCACCACGCAGTTGCTGCGCCACACGCAATGTTTGGTTTAGGCTTTCACCAAAGACACCAGCAACCAGGCCAAAATCGGTGCAATTCGCGATTTCAACGGCCTCTTGCTCGGTTTCAAACGGTGTAATTACCAGTACAGGACCAAACACTTCTTCTTGAGCAATACGCATATCTGGTGAGGCTTCAATCACCGTCGGTGCCACAAAGTAACCCGACAAATCAGGGGCGTATCCACCCGTTAGGATGTTCGCGCCGTCGGCTTTTGCTTGGTCTATCATTTCAAGCACGCGCGCTTGTTGATCAGCCGATACCAACGGTGTTATATCCGGCTGGCTTTCACCTTGACCAATGGTTAGGTCTTGCGCCATTTTCACTACCGCCGCTTTTACTTCTTCATAACGCTCTTTTTGAATTAGCAAACGAGACATTGCCGAACAAACTTGACCAGCGTTAAAGAAAATACCGACTTGAACGCTTTGTAAAAGCGTTTCGAGACTCACATCTTTCAGTGCGATAGCGGCCGATTTACCACCCAGCTCCATCACAGATGGTGTGGCGCGTTGCGCTGAATCTTTCAGTATGCGTTGGCCGGTCGGCACAGAACCTGTAAAGACAATTTGATCAACGTCTTGATGCTGCACCAAGTGGCTGCCAACTACGGAGCCTTTGCCACATAGCAAGTTAATCGCGCCTTTTGGGAAACCCGCTTTTTCAATCGCTTTAATCAACAACGTCATAGCGAGTGGGGAAATCTCTGGCGATTTGATCACCACTGCGTTACCAGCAGCTAATGCAGGTGCTAATGAGCGTGCACAAATAGAAACTGGGAAATTCCACGGCACAATCTGCACTGACACACCAAACGGCACATATTGGGTGAAATCGACATAATCTTTACCCAACGGAATTGACGTGCCTTCCAGCTTGTCGGCCATGCCAGCGTAGTATTCGAAGTAACGTGCCGATTCTAAAAACTCATCTTTGGCATCTTGCAAAGATTTCCCATTTTCACGGCAGGCAACTAACCCACCTTCATCAACCATTTCACGAATAGCCGCGGCGGCTTTTAACATCCACTCGGTTCTGACGGCTGGACGAACGTCCGAAAGAACGCCTTGATTGACTACTCGACGTGCCGCTGCCATTGCGCGATCTGCATCGGTGATAGTGGCTTCTGCAACCGTCGCGTACGCTTCGGCTGTGCCAGGGTTCATGACGGTCAGCGCTTGCTCTGAATCGCACCACTCACCATCAATATAATTAAGGTAATGCATCATATTACTGCTCCAGTGCCGCTTTCACTTGCTTTGCCAACCAGGTTTGAAAGAAATGCGTTGGAACATCCATTTCTGGTGAGAACACACCACCACCAAAGCCAGGTGAGTAACGACCTTCCTGCATGCCCTCGACCGCTCCAATATCTTCGCCGAATACGACTCGCCATGACTCAACGGTAGCAGTACGGCACGCAGCGAACTCATCTTTCGTTGCTTCATCACCCACATAGAAAACACGTAGGTGCTCAACACTTTTATTCGCAGTGATTGGTTCAATCATCATTGCAAAGGCATGATCGGCTTGAATACCAAGCAACACGTTTGGAAAGAGTGCAACATATTCTGCATGACGCAGTTTATCTTCTGGCCAGCTTGGAAATTTAGGTAAGTGTGTTCCTGCAGTATCAGAGAGGTTGTATGCGAGACTACCTTGGCCAGCAAAACGCTCTGCAAACATGATGTTGTAGTGATCCTCTAGGCGAGAATAACTGTTCAAACTCGGATGCACCCAAGGTAAGTGGTAAGCTTCACAGTAGTTTTCTACGGCAAGCTTCCAGTTACTTTTCACTTCTATCTCTAAGTTGCCACCCATGTTCACGCGGCGAAGAAGCCCTAATCCTTCTTCACCTAAGAATTGCTGCCAACGTTGCTCTAGCGGCGCGATATGCTCTTCAAAGCTTTCTGCTTTGCCCGATAAGTTGACGAATACCATGTCCATCCAAACGGCTGAACGAAGTGGCTTAAGGCCATGCTTTTCACACTTAAATCGGTCATCTTTGTGTTTTGCGATACCACCGATGTGTGGTGTGCCTTTTAGATTGCCGTCAAGATCGTACGTCCATGAATGGTAAGGACAGCGAATCATGCCTTGAACTTCGCCTGCCTCATGAACCAGCTTCATACCACGATGGCTACACACGTTGTGGAAGACTTGGACTTCACCTTGACGATTTCTCATCATGAGTAGTGGAAGATTCATGAAATCAAGTGGCATTACATAACCATTTTTAAGCAGGTCTGATGCAAAACCAATACATACCCAAGTGTTACCAAACACCTGATCACGCTCAAAAGTAAAATACTCTTCGCTGGTGTAGGCCTGATTCGGCATTCCTGTTGCTTCACTGATTGGGTTCAGTACATTATCAACAAGTTCAACAGGAATAATGGTTTGGTTGACATTGCTCATATTCTTATCTCCGAGAGTCGAGTTGCATCCAGTGCGTACAACATCGTGTTGTGTTAGTGGAGATGATTTTGATTAACAACCCGGAAACAAACAAACGACTTTTTCGCCGGGCTTGGATGAGTTTTTGTCATTCATGCATTGATCTCGAACAAAAAAATAACCTTTTAATTAACAATGATCTTCTTGTCATGATTAATACTCATTAACCGATGAGTATTAATCAGTTGAAACACAAAAGCCCTCTCTCTACTCTCTTTCAAAAATTAACAATGACGCAACAAACAATAACGCTAAAACAAACGCACTGTGAGGGATGCCTATGAGAGCAACATCTGGGATATTGAAAGGACTCAATCCGACTGTGACAATCGCATCAAAGATCGTCGTTATCGGTTTTGTACTTTTCTGCGCCATTCTCGCCAATCAAGCGGGCCAATACTTCGAAACGATTTCCGGCATTTTGCTACAGAATATGAAGTGGTTTTACATCGGACTTGTTTCACTCGTTGTCGGTTTTCTTCTTTACCTTATGGTTAGTCGATATGGGCATATTCGTTTGAGTAAAGATGACGAAAAACCAGAGTTTAGTTATTTGTCTTGGGTATCCATGCTTTTTTCCGGAGGCATGGGGATAGGCTTAATTTTCTGGTCGGTCGCCGAACCGATGTGGCATTACGCTGACAACCCATTTACTCAAGGCCTGACCAATGAAGCCGCAACAACATCAATGAAACTGACATTCTTTCACTGGGGTCTACATCCTTGGTCTGTCTTTATCATTGTTGCACTCGCATTAGCTTACTTTTCCTACCGTAAAGATCTGCCTTTTACCCTACGCTCTATCTTGTACCCTTTGATTGGTGATCGTATTTATGGGCCTATCGGGCACACGGTTGATATCCTAACAGTCGCGGTGACTGCTTTCGGTATCTCTCAAACCTTGGGGATGGGAGTTATCCAAATAAACTCTGGTTTGAATCAAGCCTTTGGTCTAGACATTAGTTTGGGGATTCAACTCTTTATTATCGTTTCCCTTTGTACTTGTGCGGTTGCGTCGGTGCTATCTGGTGTAGGAAAAGGTATTCGCCGTTTATCAGAATGGAACATGCTGCTTTCACTCGCACTCGTGCTAGTCGTACTTTACATTGGTCCAACTCGCTATATCTTAAATACGCTACTCGAAAGTATGGGGCTTTATGCACAAAACATTGTCGGTATGAGCTTATGGAGCGATGCACAGAATGACTCTGGCTGGCAAAACTGGTGGACGGCTTATTACTGGCCTTGGTGGATGACTTGGGCGCCTTTCGTTGGCATGTTTGTAGCTCGTATCTCTAAAGGACGCACAATACGTGAACTTATCGGTGGCGCATTAATCGTACCTACGCTAATCACGTTTTTATGGATTTCAGTATTTGGTGGTGCAGCGTTGAAGGTAGAGCAAGACGCTCGTGTTGCTCATCAAGAGCAAGTCACTGCGGCACAAGAAGCCAAACAAACACCACCTGCGGATTTTTCTGGCGGCCCGATTCTTGAAGCGACTAAAGCCGATACGACACGCGCTTTGTTTACGCTATTCGACAATCTAGATACAGGTATGTTTGGTAAACTACTTAGCGTGCTTGCGTGTCTATTACTCGGTACTTATTTCATTACCTCCGCAGACTCGGGTACCTTGGTTCTATGTACCCTCGATGCCGCTGGGCACAGTGAGCCTCCTACCTCTATACGCGTATTGTGGGGGATCATGATCGCAGCCATTGCGGGAGTACTTCTATACGCAGGAGGGTTAAAAGCAATGCAAACGGTCTCCATTATTGCCGGTTTCCCTATCGCCATTTTTATCGCAGTGATGAGCTTAACGCTGTTTCATAGTATTCGACGCGAACCTAAGCCATGGGCAATGCTTCCAGAGCACGTTCACCCAGAGCAAGAGAAACTTGATGGTCCTGTTGAACCGCTTGTTGAAAGCAAAACAGTGGTTTCCGAGCCTATCGCTTCAACATCCTCACTAAAAGATGATTCCACACTCAATCAGGGACCAGTACTAAGTTAGTGCGTCGTTTCATCAATCAATTAAAACAAAGCGGGAACTGGTACTCCCGCTTTTTAACATGACCAAACTCTGTTATTTTCTCTGCTTATTGATTTAGGCTAAACCTCGATCACCCACCTCATCTGGCAACTGTTGCAAAAGCCACTCTCTAAAACGCTTGACGCTTGCTGGGATTAAACCTCTATTTTTAGGTTCAAGCATAGAGAAATTGGAAGGTGTTGAAAGCACGTGTTCGACTGGCCTAACTAAAGCACCGCTTTGTAAATAGTCGTCCACTAATGATCCCCAGGCTAACGCGATGCCCTGACCATTAATTGCCGCTTGTAACAGCATTGGATAGTTATTGATGTTCATGCGATTACGAGGCGAAATATTTGGCAATCCTACACTCGCAAACCACTGCTCCCAATTCACCCAATCTCTTTGAGACTCTTCCAGATAGAGTAACGTTTTATTGAAGATTTCTTCTGGCTCACTAGGCTGGCCGATTTTCTCTAAATAAAGCGGGCTACACACAGGGAATACTTCTTCTGAAAATAGCGTTGTCACGTCCATTTCCGCAGGTGGAGTGCGACAATAAAACAAGGCGATATCGCAATCTAATCGGCGTAAGTCCAACACATTATCTGAGGCCAATATCCTTATATCGATGTCATCATGTTCATTTTGAAATTGAGCAACCTTAGGCAACAACCACAAGGCTGCCATTGCATTTGTCGTCGCAACCGTGAGCTTTTGTTCGCCCTGCCACTTCTTCACTTCACCCGTGATTTGAGCAATATCGAGCAAAGATTGGCTGACAGCTTGATAATATTGAAGACCTGTAGGCGTTAAATTAATGCTTCGATTGGCTCGCGTGAACATAGCCTTGCCTAAGTATTCTTCTAATTGTCTAATTTGGCGACTGATAGCACCTTGGGTCACGTTTAGCTCGTCAGCGGCTAATGTAAAACTCAAGTGCCGCGCCGACGCTTCAAACGCAACGAGGCTATTTAAAGGTGGGAGGGGTTTGATTTTCATGTATCTTCCAGTAAGGCAGTATTGTAATTATTTTTATTCCCGGCAATCTTATGTTGCACGTGGATAATGCCATTCTGGACAACACCCCAAAAACGACAATTTATAAATGATAAAAAATAGAGATGAATCATAAATTGTTGTGAGAGAGACTGCCGTATACAGTTTCGTGGCTACAACGAGCACAAAAAGAGGAGCAGTTACTCCTCTTTTGCCTAGCCTTTTGCTCACTTTCTTCGAGTTAGCCCATTTACCCTATTGCCAATTTAGTGCTCGCGTAACGCGCTTTTTTCTTTCTTGGACTGGCTAAGAAGTACGCCAAAGTAAGGGGGCCTAATCGTCCCATAAACATCATGAAGATGATCACTAACTCACCCGGTTCGGATAAACTGCCCGTTAAGCCTCGCGACAAACCAACCGTACCCAGTGCCGAGACTGCTTCGAACATAATGTCTAACATAGACGCTTTCTCTGTCAGTAACAGCGTGAATATGGCAAACCAAGTCACCCCCACCGAGATCAGAGTCAGCGCCAATGCCTTGCTGATGGTCTCTTTGGGAATCTCGCGTTGAAAGGCATAGGTTGCTTCATCGCGACGCAAATAGCTGTAAGTTGCCAAGACCAATACCATAAATGTCACAACTTTAATGCCACTTGCCGTACTCAATGAACCACCGCCGATAAACATCAACACCAGAATGATCGCCGTTGTGGCATCTTCCAACTGATCGATAGCTAAAGTATTGAACCCCGCCGTTCTTGGCGTCACCGCTTGAAACCACGATGCCCACCATTTCCCTGCTTCGCTCAAAGGGGCAAGCGTGTTGGGGTTGTCATATTCAATCAGGTAAATCGCGATAAGTGCCACCACGTTAAGGGTCACCGTGCCTAAGATCATCATTCGACTGTAAACGGTGAGTCGGTGCCAACGGCGATTGCGTTTTAAGTCAATCCAAACCGAGAAGCCTAAACCACCAATAATGAACAAACTGGTAATGGTGAAGTTAACGATCGGGTCGTCCACGTAAGGCATTAAGCTATCGGCACTCAACGCAAAACCTGCATTGTTAAACGCACTGATGGTGTAGAAGAAACCATGGAACAAACTGGTTTCCCAGCCCAGCTCTTCACTCCAATAAACGCTCAAAATAGTGAAACCAATAAGTTCAACGAGCAGAGCGAACATCAATACAGATTTAGCAGTGGCAATGAGTGTCGATGAATCAGTCTGGTTGAACGCCTCTCTCGCGACTGCTCGCTCCAAAAAGCCAATTTTTCCGCCCAGAGCCAGCAAGGTCACGATAGCAAACGTCATCAAACCTAGGCCACCACATTGAATCAGGAAAGCAATAACCACTTGCCCAAAAGGCGTAAACGCCGTGCCCGTGTCCACCACAACTAATCCCGTCACCGTAATGGCCGATGTTGCTGTAAACAGGCTTTGAATCCAAGTGATGGGCTCTGTGGTGGCAATCGGCAGTTTGAGTAAGACCGTGCCGAGCATGATCAAGCACGCAAAGCTGAGGCTAAGTATTAATGGCGGTGCGCCCAACAATTTTTTGCCCGCTTTGGGTTTTCGCTCGATTGGGATAACAGAGGGATGCCACAAAACCATGTTACACCAACCTTGGAGCGACGTATTTCAGCTCAGCGCGACTACCGCAAAGCAGCAGCGTGTCGAACTCATTAAGCACAAACTCATCATTGATATTGGTGTAGACGGCTTCTTCGCGCTTCACCAAGATAGGCTGAATGTTGTAACTGCCTCGGCTGATCAACTTAGAAAGCGGCGTATCGTGCAGATTGGATTTAACGTGGATTTCCACCACATACAAGCCATGCCCCATTTCCAAATAGTTGTTCACCATCGGATAGTTGAGTGCCTGCGCGACTCTTACGCCCATCTCCTCTTCCGGATGAATAATGCGTTGTACACCAAGCTTAGACACGATGGTGTGGTGTGCTTTGGTGCTCGCTTTGACCCAAATGGATTTCACACCCAGATTTTTCAGAGCCAGAGTACACAACAAACTGGCTTGCATGTCTTCGCCAATCGCCACCAACACCACATCACTGTTTGCTAACGCTAACTCTCTGAGTGCACCTTCGTCTGTTGCGTCACATATGACCGCTTGCGTTAACTCTTCGACGTATTTTTCGACGATTTTCGGGTCGCTATCCACCCCCGTTACGGTGTGTCCAAGATGAATAAGTTCTAAGCTGGCGGCAACGCCAAATCGCCCTAAACCAATTACTGTAAAGTGAGCCATATCAATACCTAACTGTGTTTTATATATAGAAAATGCTAATGCGTTAAGGGCTAGACTGATTTTCCGTCGCGGAAAATAGGCAACACGAATCCTGTTCGAGTGCTGATAACCAGCACTAAACCTTGGCATTAACGTTGATTAAATTTGGAATTTAGTGGTGCTTGGACGTCTCAAGCACTAAACGATAACCCAGCCCCGGCTCGGTTTTTAATAGCCGCTGTTCGTCAGCACTATCGTTCAGTTTTTTGCGTAGTTGACTCACTAACACGCGTAAGTAGTGAGTGTCTTCGACATGACTTTTTCCCCAAATCACCGCTAGCAAATGAGTTTGCTCAATGAGTTTTCCCGGCTTGAGAATCAACTGTTCAATGAAAGAAAATTCTTTCTTGGTGAGTGGAATTTCCCTCTGATCCAACCAAAATTGGTGGGTGCTTTTGATGATTTTGACTCGGCCAGCCACCAGCTCATCAGCGATGGATTTCTCATCCACCAAATCTCGAACCAGCACTTTGATGCGCGCGATGAGCTCTTTTACGCCAAAAGGCTTGCTTAAGTAATCATTCGCGCCCGCTTCTAAAAGGCGGATTTTTTCCTCTTCTTGATCGCGAGCTGTCAGCACTAGCACTGGCGTTTTATACGTCTGACGAAGCGTAGTGAGAAACTCCGCCCCATCGCCGTCGGGCAAGCCTAAATCTAGCAAAATTACGTGCGGCGAATGCGCTTCGAAACACGCTTTGGCTTCTGCAATGGTACTCGCGCCAATGTAATCAAACCCTTCAGCAGACAGCGAAATTCGAATAAAGGTATGAATGCGAGGCTCATCGTCCACGACTAAAACTTTGTAACTCACGCCTGCTCTGCTCCTTGATTGAGTGGAAGTCGAATGCGGATCAGCGTCCCTTCTGATACTGGCATAGATTGAATCTCTCCTTGGTGTGCGGTGATGATGCCTTTGGCAACCGCGAGTCCCATTCCGGTGCCTGAATCGGCCGATTTGTTGTTCACACCGGAATAGAAAAGGCTGAATATTTTTTCCGCATCTTCAGCTTTGATGCCAATCCCCATGTCCCGAACATCAATCACGCACGACGAACCCTGCTTAGAAAGTGAAACCTCAACAGATTCATTCTCTGGCGAAAATCGCATGGCATTATCCAGCACATTAAAAATCGCTTGTTCGATGAGCGAACGACTTACTGACAAATAGCCAACGGCATCATCCATATTCATGGATACTTTCTCGGTGTAATTCGGCAAACGAGAAACCGCATCCCGCACAATATTCGCAATAGGCTCATCTTTTTTGGTAATTTTTAATGTGCCGTGTTGGAGCTTAGTCGCCTGTAAGAGGTTCTCTATATATTGATGCAAGCGGTGGCTTTCTGAAGTCGCACTGTCGAGCAATTCTTTGCGCTCTAAGTCATTGAGCTTGGGCATGTACTCGTTGAGTGTGGTCAGTGTTCCAATAATGGTTGCCAGCGGCGTGCGTAGGTCATGGGACACCGATAGCAGGATGCTGTTTTGCAGCTTGGTTTGTTTTAACTCTCCCTGCTGGCGACGATAAAGATCCGCAAAGGTGCTGGTGATAAATGCCACCACCATAAACACGACTAAATTAAAAATGTCTTCCGGACGAAACATCTGCAAAGAGTAACGAGGTGTCGTAAAAAAGAAGTTGAAGCTCAGCGCTTCGATCACCGCCGCCGCATAAGCGAATCGCGAGTTGCATTGAAACGCCACTACCACGACCGCTAACTGTAAAATCAGCAGGACTGCGGCTGTAGAGCCAAACAGTTGGTCTAACAGCCATGAGACGACAACCGCACCAACAATCACGGTAGTAGAAAAGAGAAAGGTGTTATCTCGCCATTGAACAAACATAAAATACATCAACCAAAATTCGATGTAGAAAACTTTAGCAAAAGCCCATTCGGAGTTCGCGTAAAAAAAGCGTAAAAAATTCAATAACGACAGTGAGTTATAAACATAATCATCATTAAGTTGGCCTAACTCAATGAATAATCACAAGTTAACGTTGCCCATTAACGCCTACTTACTCGGTATAAACGACAGACACAAAAAAGAGGAGCATTTGCTCCTCTTTCGTGTAGCGTCATATTAGATGACTTGCAGTTGAGCATCACCTTGCTCAGACAAAAATCCGCCGGTTTGATGCTTCCACAACTGAGCGTAAACACCACCCAATTGCAGCAGCTCGTAATGCGAGCCTTGCTCAATGATTTTGCCGTCATCCATTACAATCAAACGATCCATCGCGGCAATCGTTGATAAACGGTGAGCAATCGCAATCACTGTTTTTCCTTCCATCAGAACTTCAAGGTTTTCTTGAATTGCCGATTCTACTTCTGAATCAAGTGCAGACGTTGCTTCATCCATGATCAAAATTGGCGCGTTTTTCAGCAGAACGCGAGCAATCGCCACACGTTGACGCTGACCACCAGACAGCTTCACACCGCGTTCACCCACTTCAACCTCATAGCCAACGTTACCTTGCTCGTCTCGTAGAGATTGAATGAAATCATGAGCATGTGCTTTCTCAGCAGCTGCGATAACGGCATCCATTGAAGCACCTGGATCACCGTAAAGAATGTTCTCTTTAATTGAACGATGCAGCAAAGAGGTGTCTTGCGTGATCATACCGATGTGTTGGCGAAGCGACTCTTGTTCAACTTGAGAAATGTCCTGTCCATCAATACAAATCTTACCGCTATTTACGTCGTAAAAACGCAGCAACAAGTTGACCAACGTGGATTTACCTGCCCCAGAGCGACCGACAATGCCGACTTTTTCGCCCGGTTTAATGGTCAGATTCAAGTTCTCAAATACTGCCTTTTCATCACTGTAGTTAAAACCTACGTGATCAAAGCAGATCTCACCTTGGGAGATTTGCAAAGGCTTAGCATTTGGTACATCTTTCACTTCAACATCGTTTGAAATCGTATTGATGCCGTCCACTACCGTGCCAATGTTTTCAAACAGCGCGCTAACTTCCCACATGATCCACTTCGACATACCTTGTACGCGCAATGCAATACTGATGGCAATCGCAATAGCACCAATTGTTACAGCGTGATCTAGCCATAGATAAACCGAAATGGCACTAATAGACATCAGCAGCAAATAGTTGATGGCATCCACACTAAACAGTAAACAAGTCACCATGCGCATTTGGCGGTAAACCGTCACCAAAAATTGCTTCATGCTGCTTTCTGCGTATTCCAACTCTCGTTGCGAGTGCGCGAATAGCTTTACGGTAGATATGTTGGTGTAAGAATCGACAATGCGCCCAGTCATTACAGAACGAGCATCCGCTTGCTCCGTCGCTACTTGTTTCATTTTAGGGATAAAGTAGAACTGGATAACCGCGTACATTCCTATCCAAATCACAATAGGCAACATTAGCAAACCATCAGCTTCGCCCATCATCCAGAGCATCGAAAGAAAATAAACGCTGATATAAACCAGTACATCCACCAGCTTCATGACCGTTTCTCGTACCGCTAACGCACTTTGCATCACTTTGGTCGCAACTCGGCCTGCAAAGTCACGCTGGAAAAATCCAACCGCTTGTTTTAGCAAGTAACGGTGAATCAACCAACGGATAGACATCGGGTAGTTACCCAATAACGTTTGGTGCATCACCATTGAGTGGACAAAACCGAGAGCTGGCATCACAACCGCCACTAAGAACAGCATCATTAGCATGCGATCACCCTGGTCTTGCCAGAATGTTGCGCGATCTTGATTAGAGAGAATATCGACGAGCTCGCCCATATAACGCAACAGCGTCACCTCAGTAATGGCAATAAGCGCACTGAACACAGCCATAACGAGTAAAGGGGCTTCAAAGCCACGAGTGTAAAAACGACAAAAGCCAAATAGCGTCTTCGGTGGCTTTTCGGTTTCCATCTGGGGAAAGGGTTGGGTCAGCTTTTCAAACCAATTGAACATAACAATGACTTTAGGTACCGCGAATGAATTTGCGAACGTTTTACTATCTTTTGATACAAAAGTCAGTAAAATACCGAAACAAAAGCTCAAATGATAATAATTACAATTAAGCTTAGCGTTAATCATAATTATCGGGAATAGATTTATGCAAAAGAATAACTCACTGACCATCGCTATCCGCAACGCGTTGGTTTGTGCTTTAGCACCTACAGCAGTGGTTGCATTCACAGCACAAGCTCAAGAAGACGTCGTACAAGATGACGTGATTGCCATGGAGACCATAACGGTCACCGCGCAAGCACTTAAAGTAGAAACCCCTGCAGCAGAAACGCCGCGCAGCGTATCTATCATTTCTGAAGATGAACTTCGTGTTCGTGCACCGAAAAAGCTAGATGAAGCATTACGCTACACGTCTGGTGTAACCGCTCAGCCTTATGGCGCAGACAACGACACTGATTGGTTCAAAGTTCGTGGATTTGATGCAGCGACTTACCTAAACGGCAACCGCCTATTCCGCGATGGTTACTACACATGGTTGGTCGAACCTTACGGCCTAGAAAGTGTAGAAGTCGTTAAAGGTCCATCGGCTATTCTGTTTGGTGAATCGGCACCAGGCGGTATCGTGAATGCTGTTCAGAAAAAACCAACGTTTACGCCTCAAGGCGAAGTAAAAGTCGAAGTTGGCAACAACCAACACCAATCCGTAGGTTTTGACATTGCTGACGAAGCAAACGACGCAGGCACTGTGCGCTATCGTTTGGTTGGCTTGATGACAAGCCAAGATGGTGAACTGGACGGCACAAATAACGAGCGTTTCTACCTAGCGCCAAGTGTCGAGTTCGACATTTCTGACCGTACAATGCTGACCGTTTTGGCAACTTACCTTCATGATGACGGTGTACCAACTAACCCATTCTTCCCGGCAGCAGGTACTCTGATTGGCTCTAACTTTGGCAAAATCGATCCTTCGACTAACCTTGGTCAGCCAAACTACGATAAATACGAACGCACGCAGTTTTCTCTAGGTTACTTACTAGAGCACGACATCAATGACACGTGGTCACTCTCGCAAAACCTCAACTACGGTTCGAATGAGTTGTACTTGCGCAGCTCTTACGCGTTCTCAAACAACGATCCAGCGAAAGAAGAGTTAACGCAAGGCATCGTATTCCGTGACGGAAAAAACCAGAGCATCACGTTCGATAACAATGCTGTCGGCAACTGGATGACAGACAACGCAGAGCACACAGTGCTTATCGGTATGGATCTGCAATTCCACAAAACCGATGGCGACGAGCAGGACAACTACGCATTTGGCACCATCAATCCGTGGAACCCAGTTTACGGCAACTTCACCCCTCTTGATCCTGCCAACAACGTGAAACGTGAGATTGAGAAATCTCAAGCAAGTCTCTATTCACAATACCAATTGAAACTGCATGAACAGTGGATTGGTAACATCGGTGCTCGTTACGACTGGGTGAAAACAGAAAACTCTGGCAAAGGCGCTACCGTTGATCAAAGTGAATCTCGTGATGATGGTCAGCTCTCTCTAAGTGCGGGTGTGATGTACCTTGCAAACAATGGCCTGTCACCTTACGCAAACTACTCTCAGTCGTTTGAAGTGATCAGCACTATTGATGCGGCAACCAATGAACTTTACAAACCGCTGGAAGGCGAGCAAGTAGAAGTGGGTGTAAAGTATGAGCCAAGCTTTATGGATGGCTTTATCAACCTTGCATGGTTCGACATCACGCAAAAGAACGCGTTGGTCACTAACCCATCAACATGGATTGCGACACAAACAGGTGAAGTGACATCTCAAGGTGTTGAGCTAGAAAGCACGGCGCAGCTAACAGACGATCTAAAACTGATGGCAAGCTACACCTACACTAAAGCGAAAACAGATGAGAGCTTTGGCCAAGGTAAAAAACAAGCCGCACTTATTCCTGAGCACCAAGCTTCTGCATGGGTAGACTACAGCGCCTACAGCCTGATTCCAGGCCTCAATATCGGTACTGGTGTGCGCTACGTAGGTGAGTCAAAAGATAACCCTAAGAGCTCGAACCTAACGGTTCCTTCAGTCACTCTTTGGGATGCGTCAGTCACTTACGACATCACTTCACAGTGGCAAGCACAGCTAAACGTGAACAACATCCTAGATAAAGAGTTTGTTTCAGGTTGCGATTACTGGTGTTACTACGGCCAGTCTCGCTCTGTTATGCTAAACGCAAACTACCGCTGGTAATTGTACTTCTACTCCCCTCTATTGAGGGGAGTTTTCTCCTAAGAGCCATCCATGTTTCAACTGTCTAATATTGAGATCGTGCGAGGTGGACGTCAGATCCTCGGCATCGAACAACTTAACATCCCAACAAATGAGCTAACGGTCGTTTTAGGCCATAACGGTTCAGGTAAGTCGACACTGGTGAACCTGCTTTCTGGTCAAATGTCGCCAGATAAAGGTACGGTAACACTAAACGATACTTCCCTTTCATCACTTAAAACCAAAGAGTTGGCAAAACAGATCGCCTATTTGCCACAAAAGCTGCCCTCTTCAGCTGGTTTAACGGTCGAAGAGCTAGTGCGCTTAGGTCGCTTTCCGTGGCGTGGGGCACTTGGTCGTTGGAAAACCGAAGACAAACAGATCATCACGCAGGCTATGGAACGAACAGGGGTTACACCTTTTGCTCAAGCTTTGGCGGATGACTTATCGGGCGGTGAGCGCCAACGTGCTTGGGTGTCTATGCTACTGGCTCAACAATCGCCAATTTTAATTCTCGATGAGCCAACCTCGGCGCTCGATGTTCACCATCAGTTTCAACTAATGGCGCTGCTGGCAGAACTGAATCGAACCGAGAATGTAGGCATTATCGTGATCCTGCACGATCTGAACTTAGCACTGCGCTACGCCACCCACATTGTTGCGCTCAAAAAAGGTAAAATTGCCTTCGAAGGCAACGCCGACATGTTGTTAGACGAGGCACGCCTTTCTAAACTATATGAGTCACCAATTAAGCTGATTGAGCACCCAAGCCCGGCTAACACATTAGCGAGCCAAAAGGTGGCTGTTGTATGCGCATAATGGCTCGTTTACTTACCGTGGTTACACAATCTGCTTTTCTCCTCGCATTTTTTATGACCAATGCACATGCAGTCATCACCGTTACCGATGAATATGGTGAGCATAGTTTTGAGCACGCGCCACAACGCGTTGTTGCCTTAAACTGGGACATCTTAGAACAAGTTTTGGCGCTAAACGTAGAACCAATCGCAGCCCCAAATTTACCAGGCTACCGCCAATGGGTCGTCAATCCAACTGCACCAGTGTCAATTGAAGATATTGGAACCCGAGCAGAGCCCAACTTAGAAAAAATAGCCAGTTTGAAACCAGATGTCATCCTTGCTGCGTCTCCACAGCAAGACTTGATTCCGTTACTCAAACAAATTGCTCCGGTAATCTATTTACCTAATTTTTCTGAAAATGAGGCCGCAGCTGAAACGGCCATTCGTCACTTTCGTACGCTCAGCAAGCTATTCAATAAAGAGGCACTTGCTGAACAGAAACTGGCAGAATTAGATGCTTCATTTGCGCAGATGCGCCAGCGAATTCGCCACTATTACTCTGCTCCACTCAGCGTTCTTGTGATGCGATTTTCAACCCCGAATACTGTATTACTTGCAACCGAAAACTCCACCACTGACTACGTGGTTAGAAAACTGGGATTACAGGCTCCAATTAAAGAGGACCCACGTGCGTGGGGAGTAAAGCAAGATCGAATCAATCGGCTTCAGGGCCTCAAAAACAGCTACGTTCTCTACGTACAGCCTTTCCCAGAAGAACGAAAACTGAAAGAGTCGCCACTTTGGCAAGCGATGCCGTTTGTGAAAAAGCAGCGGGTAAATTCAGTCAGAGCAGTGTGGGCGTATGGCGGTGCCATGTCTTTGCAATACACCGCTGAAGCGATTACCGACAGTCTAATAGAGTTGGCACCAGAACAATGAGAACGAAACATTATATTGGTTATCTGGCGCTGATTACGTTACTTAGCGTCTTTAGCCTACAAATTGATACTAATTTATCACTTTTCGAACAATGGCAATTATTAACAAAACCAGAGGTAGCAACCGAGTTTCGTGATGTATTCTTTACGCAAGCGCAGCTTCCTAGGTTAAGTATGACCCTGCTTGTTGGTGCCATGCTTGGTCTCACCGGCAGCTTAATGCAGCAATTAACGCAGAATAACCTCACCTCGCCGTTGACTCTTGGCACCTCTTCTGGTGCTTGGCTTGCATTAGTCGTGGTAAACATTTGGTTCGTCGATTGGGTAGCCGATTACTCTGCATTAGCCGCAATGGTGGGGGCTTTAGTGGCGTTTGGCCTGATCGTATCAATTGCAGGCGTGCGTAATATGACAGGTTTGCCGCTGGTCGTTTCGGGGATGGTGATCAATATCTTGCTTGGTTCTATCGCCACAGCCATTATTATTTTAAACGCCCAGTTCGCACAGAATATTTTTATGTGGGGAGCAGGAGACCTCTCTCAATACAGCTGGGATTGGTTTGAGTGGTTATTACTTCGCTGCGCTATCGCAATCGTAATTTTGATCGTCGCACCACGTATTCTGACCTTAATGAAACTAGGACAAGAAGGCGCAGCAGCCCGAGGCTTAGCGGTATTACCCGCGTTTGGTGCATTAATGGTGATGGGTATTTGGCTGGTATCTGCCTCAATCACCGCAGTTGGCATTATCAGCTTCATCGGATTACTGACACCCAATATTGCCAGAGCGATGGGAGCAAGAACACCGCGCGACGAATTGATCAGCAGCATGCTTTTGGGCGCAATGCTACTAATCATCACAGACTCTGCCGCTATCTCGCTGAGCTTATGGTTAGAGGAAACCATTCCTAGCGGCGTAGCGGCTGCAGCTATTGGCGCTCCCGCTTTAATTTGGTTTACTCGTAAAAAGCTGACGGCAACCGATCAACTTAACCTTTCAATGAGCCAAGGAAAAACGGCGCTTTCTAAACGCGCGGTATGCAGCATTGCGCTATTCAGTCTGGTTGGGATTCTAGCTTACTCATTCGTTACCCATGGTATAAACGGAATTCAATGGTCTGTGCCAGGTGAGTTCCAATGGCAATTGCGTTGGCCGAGAATGTTAACCGCACTCTCTGTCGGTATTGCGCTATCCGTTGCCGGAATCATTTTGCAACGCATTGTTTATAACCCTCTGGCAAGTCCCGATATTCTCGGTGTGTCTTCCGGAGCCACGTTTGCCATTATTACGACAGGAGTCATCGCTGGGTCGCTTCTCTCCGCATTTAGCTGGGGTATCGCTTTTTTCGGAAGTATGTCCGTATTGATGTTATTGCTGGTTATCGGTAAACGAAGCCATTTTAATCCATCTAACTTCGTGTTGTCCGGCATCGCACTAACGGCACTATTAGAAGCCCTCGTTCAATTTTTGCTAGCTCAAGGCTCAGGTGACAGTTACAAAATTTTATTGTGGCTAACTGGTTCTATTTATCGAGTCACAGCCGACACCGCACTGATGCTATGTTTGGCCATAATAGTTCTGCTTGCCGCTGTATTCTCGATTTCTCGTTGGCTAACACTAATTTCCATCGGGCGACAATTCTCAAATGCACGAGGGCTTAACCCTACCGTAGCCAATACGCTTATGCTCACCATCGTTGCTTTGTTATGCGCCTTTTCTACCGCTACAGTTGGTCCAATATCTTTTGTTGGCTTGGTCGCTCCCCATATGGCGATGATGTTAGGAGCAAGAAAAGTGAAAGAGCAACTGTGTGTCGGTGCCTTAATTGGCGCAACCCTAATGTTGTGGGCAGATTGGCTAGGACAAATCGCTATTTATCCAAGTCAGGTCGCAGCTGGCACGTTGGTCGCTATTATAGGCAGCACTTACTTCCTATTTTTAATGCTGAAGAGTAAATTCAGCTAAGTTGGGAATATTGTTACAGCCTAAAAATACGCTAAGAAAAACAAACCCCGCTATTTTGATAGCGGGGTTTGAAATTAAAGGCGAAGTACGATGCTCTATTCTTCTCGCACTACAGGAAAACGTTGCTCATAAAGTTCCATAAAGTCCTTACGAATTAAGTGCTCTAAGTGGTTCGCTTTATCGGTTGGGCAGAAAATCATCACGTGCAGAATTTGTTCACCATTAATGTTGCTAGAAATATGCATATGTGGCTCAGAACCAGGAAGGTCAACACCAGCATGTTTTTCAATCATCGCATTGTAACGATGTGCAACATCAGCAAAGTAACTGCAATGTTCTTCAATTTTATCAGTTAAAATCGGTAGCAGTGGATACAAATTGACGAAGTCTTTCACCACTACAGAAAAGTTGTGGTAAACGTACCGCTTCATGAAGTTGAGGTTCTTTACTGGATAGGTAAAGAACATACTATTAGGCAATGTCGCTGTTTTGCCGGTGTAATGATATTGCCCATGATGCAGGTCGATCTCTTGAATCACCGTCGCCATCATATTGTGCTCAATCACTTCACCGCATAACTTCCCGACCTCAATCCAGTCCCCAACGCGAAAAGAACGTGAACTTGCTCTTTGAATCGAACCCGTAAAACACAAAATGATTTCTTTGGATGCCACTACAATGGCAACGGCAATCGCCGTTACACTCAGAGCAAACTCGTTAATTTCTGATTGCCATAAAATAAATAAAATCAGTAATGTAACAGCAAAGGTGCCATTTTTAGTTCTGGACATCCAACTACGCTGATCTTCTGAGAGAAAAGCGTGATCACCACGAATCATCGATAAAATTGCACGACGAATTAACCACATAATCGCAAAGATCAGTGCGGTAAAAATCAATTTATGAGTGAGAAGAAAATCGACGACTAACTGCACTTTCTCCATTACCCGACTCCCTGTTTGGTTTAGATAGGTTGACCTTTCATGCTAAATATCGCTCAGAAAACAGATAGCTAGCTTGCGAGAGGACAACCTTACCAAATTATTCAGTCGGTAGCCCCAGTTCACTCTCTTTAAATACGATAAACGCACGGCGGTTTAAAGCATTGGCTTCTGGAGATTCTTCGTTGATCACAGGTTGAAGCTCACCAAAGGCTTTTACTTCCCACACAAACTGCGATGGATCGAGTTTCGTCTTGAGATACGCCACCACGGTTTGCGCTCTTCGCTCCGCCAATTGTTCATTATAAGAGAGCGAACCCACTTGGTCGGTATGACCAGCCACCATAATGCTACCTTCTAAACCTTGCAGTTTTGCGATGAAATCATCTAATTGTGAAAGGTCTTCCGGTTTTAATTCCGACTTATCGAAATCGAAGTGTGGTGTCATCGCCATGTAGATCTTACGTTCTGGTTTTGGCGGCTCACAGAAAGGCATCTCTTCGTACTTCTTCGCCTCTTCAAACATCACGTAAGCACGACGGTTTTCAGCACGAGCTTGATCCGATTTACCCAACGCTAGCGGCTGCGACTCACCAAAGTGCTTCACTTCCCAATCGTATTGTTCTGGGTCGAGTTGCTGCTGAAGGTACGCTTCTACCGATTCAGCGCGTCGCATAGACAGCTTCTCGTTATATTCGTCAGAGCCTTTAAAATCGGTGTGACCAACAATCGTGATGCGTCCGCTCAAGCCTTGAATATCACGGATGAACGCACCTAGGCTTGCCGCATCGGCTTCACGAATGATGGATTTATCGAAGTCGAAATGCTCGGCTACCGCAATATGGATTTCGCGTTGCGGTGCCAAACATTCACTGATCAGAAACTTGGAGACATTGACATCGGCAAACTTTTCTCGGTTCTCTTGGCTTACATACGCATCCGCCGAACAACCTGCCAATATTGCCCCTGCGATCATGCCGCTTAACAAACGAATCGTCGTTTTCATATCGCCCTCTTATAACTTACCAACTAGGTTAATGAACACGCCTGATGCATCGTAATCGTCATCATTCGCTAGATTGCCATCAAAGCCTGAGAAGTTGTAACCCACGCCGACTTTGAAGTTGTCGCTCAAATGTTTGTTAACCGAAACCAATGCTCCCTGCTCTAACTCGTCGTAGGTGCTGTCCGTCTTCCAGTGGTACTCACCAGTCACGTCCCAATCTTTCATAACACGGTAAGAGGCACTCAAACCGTAGAGAGAAATTTTACTGTCGACTGGAATGTCTTCGCCTGACTGACGAGTGAAGATTTCATGCTTGTCCTTATAAGCGTATTTCGCGCCTAAATCCCAGTTTGCATCCAACGAGTAGATACCTTCGATTTCGATGATGTGGCTTTCTTCATCTTTGTAATCCACATCGCGGTTAAGTTGGTCGAAGTCCACCAAATACGTATAACGAGAAAGTACGTTCAAACGGTCGTTGTAGATTGGGCGATATGCTAAACCTGCGGTCGACTCAATAAAACGAGCCAACACTTTATCGCTCGATTTGCTCTCTGAGCGTGAGTAGTTGAACTTACCAAACAAGGTGTACTCTTCCGTTAGATGATGTGTGTAACGGTTAGTCGTCACCCATTGGTCGACACGTTTTTTATCTGGGTCTGCGGAATCATCGGTCTTGTCGACACGGTACTCGACTTTGTTCTTGAACAATACGTCATCGACATCGATGGATGTGCTCACACTCACGGCTTGGCGCTCTGTGGTGATCTTCTGGTCGTCTTCAATTTCGCCTTTTTGATAGCCAATCCCCATGTCGATGTCGTCGTTCATGTCGTAACCAAAACCAAACGAGTCAATACGACCTTTGCCGTTGTTCTCATCTACAAATTGGTTTTCTTGGTAGAAATCGACGGTTGAAGTCAGGTCTGCACGTTGACCGACAATCACGTTGTTTTTGCCTTCGTAAGTGTCGTCTACGTAGGTTAAGTAGGTGCTGTAATCTTCCGTTACGTCATACGTCACGCTCGCTTCTGCGGCATCGCCGCGATCACCCGTGGTGTATTCCGCGCCAACCACAAAGTCTTCTAGAATTCGCGTTTCACCACCGAGCGTGACGCTGTCGTTCTCGTCGTATTCGTCTGTTTGGCCTACGGTTTTCTGACCTTTGATGTACACGTTGTTGTCGCTGTCCCAGATGTAGTCAGCACGCAGACCCGCTAACGTGCCTTTGCCTTTTTCATCTTGGTTGTTTAGCTCTTCAACTTGTTTACCCGCTGCCGAGATCTTGATGTGTTTGGTGACTTTAACTTGGGTTTCCAATTCCGCTTGCTGGGTATCCGTTCGCAAATCACCATCGGATTCACGCTCTTCAACCGAGGTAAAGCGCGTCTTAACAGCAACTCGGTCAGTGGCTTGGAAACGAATTTCGGTACCGTAAGACTCTTGCTCTAAGTCATCATCTTGGCTAGCAAAACTGTAACCTGCGTCTTTGGATTTGTACCAAGCTTTAACGTCGTTACCCACCGCAGAGAATACGTTAGGAGCTAAGTCGTAAAGGTTCATCACCCCTTTCACTTGGTAGATATCACCTTCACGATCTTCCGCGTTGCTGCCAATTGGGGTAAAGGTTAAACCGCCATCGAAAGAAACGTAGTTGGAATCGGTTTGACGACCTTTACTGTGTCCGAATTCGGCTTTTAAGTACGTCCCTTCAGATGCACGCAAGGTTAAGTCCGTGCCGTACGCTTCGTAATCTTGGTTGTCTTTTTCTTCGGTTTGGTAGTTTGCACCCACACCGATGTAGTCGTTCACCCAACCTTTCACACGACCACCAGCGGTCATTGCGTCAAGCGCGTCACTGCCTTGAGGGACGTATTCATAGTCCACCGCAAGATAGTTTTTGTATCCTGAACTCGGTTGGTCGTTTATCACATCACCAAAGTTATCCGAAATGATGTTGTTCAGCGGTCTGGTCAGAATAATGCGGCCTTGGTATGGGTCGATTTCATAGTCACGCCCCGATTGCAGCGGCATTTCTTGCACAGTGATGCTGCTGTCTGGGTCGACAACTTTCACCATCACTTTGTCACTGCCCGGTACCACTTCACCATGACGCAAGAAGTACAACGAACCACCAGTACCTAGGAATTCATCGTGAGCGAAGAGTGAATCAGATTCAGCCGCAAAGCCAACAATGTTTAGACGATCTTCACCAAACTTGGTGGTTGAACGAGTACGGTAGTCACCTTTAAAGCCGTATAAGCTACGGTTGTAATCGTTGTTGTCGGTGCCAGTAATGCCAGTGTTGTAGTTACCCCACAACACATTGGATTTGTCGTACTCAACGTTGAGGTAAACCTTACCTTTGGTATTTACCACTTTGTAGATGTTGGAACTGTCACCATAGTTGCCGTAATACATCTCATCGTCGTCTTCGAGAATGTCGAATACGCTGGATGAGTCAGAGGCAAACGGGTTCTTAAACATGTCTCGCACGTCACTCTCTTTAGTATCAAAGTGAGTGGTAACTCTGAGTTTGTCGCCAAATTTACCCTGACCAAAGTACGCCAAGCGTCCTTGGTTATAGATGTCATCTTGGTATTGCTCGTCGACGGCTAATGCGGCGGAGTTGCCCGTCACTTTGTTTTTACCGATGTAGAAATCCGCAAGACCTGCTTGTACCCAATACTCATCAGGAATACGCACGTACAGTTGGTAGCGACGCTCTTCACCGCTGTCGAATACTACACGAGTAGGGAAGAGATACGCATCTGCTGGCAAGTACTGTTCTGCGTATAACTCGCCCTCTTCCACATCAAACTCGTCTTCGCCAATCACGACTTTATCGACGCCTTTTAGTCCCGTACCCATGAATCTTGCCAGACCCGCAGAGGTTGGAATGTTGTGACGCATCAACTGAGCTTTACCAAGCTTGCGGCTTTGCTCTTCTTCACCGTCGTTCTTGTCGATATCGACTTCAGAATCTGGCTCGACAAGGTCAATCACACCAACCGTCGTCACGTCCATGTTGCCGTCTTTATCGAAGGCTTTTAAACGGAACAACAGCTGTGTGTTGGATTCAAATTGATACTCTTGGTCGGTCGCGCCATCCCAAACAATGTTGAAATCGTTGGCAAATTGCTGACCTTCAACCACTGCTAAAGGGTCAACCAAGCCACGGTCACCACCACGGAAGACTTCCAGTTGGTAATGGTCAACGTAGTAGCTGAAGTTGGTTGTGATAGCAAAGCTCATCTCTTGCAATGGCTTGCCATCTTTCACTTCAACATCGCTGCTAATGCTCAGGTCAAGTACCGGGTCAAATCGCATGATGTCGCGGCTTACCCAAATCGCACCTTGGTCTAGGTAGATACGCGAGTTATCCGTTTGTTCGTGAGCTTTTACTTCAATACCCAGTGAGTCACTGTCAAGTTTCTCCAATTGGCTGGTGTCTTTCGCGTACGAAAGTATTGGCAACGCAGCCGCGATACACATTGTCAGTTTTGATTGTCTAAATCTAATCATAATAATCCTGCTTAACCGCTTGAGTGGTTGGCTGGGTCTGGCCCAGCCTGCGTCTGTACTGCGAACGGTTAATCATCCCCACTGCTTTGAATACTGAAGTTAAATTTCGTCAGTTTGTTTGGTGTGATTCGGCGTACTTTCGGGTTCTCACTGACCACCCTCATGCCTGTCGGTAGCGAGTCTGTGTCGACTTTGACCAAGAACTGCTTACCTTTTTTATTCAACACCCACTGATCTGGAACGTGGTATCGACCATATTGGTCTGTCTCGATGATGATGCCTTCGACCGTTAACAGTCGAACGCCTGGGATACCGTCTTCGTAAAGTCCTTTGTTCTCTACAATGATTTCCCATAAGTACATATCCCCATCTCGGTAGAGGTTTCTCACCACGTCGATGTTCTCTGCCGACAGACCTTTTTTCTTATCTCCTTTGTGCTTGGTAATCGCGTTACCTTGCTTATCGAACTCGATGTGCGTGCCGTTATCCGTTGTCACCTTGAACGGGAAACCTTGGCGAGTTCGAGTATTAAACTGGAACACCACTTTGTTGCTGTGTTCGAGGGTACGGTTACGAGATAGACCAAACAGCTCATCGACTTCATAGCCTTTGTCCACACTCGACATAACAACGTCTTGGCCTTTGAGTTTCACCTTCACATCTTTAAGTTGGGTTTCAACGCCATCTTGAGTAATGAAAGTTGAGCCCAGTACGTAATCACCTGCGGCAAGGTCTACATCAATATAAATGTCATCTGCCGTTGCGTCTGCTTGGAAACCGTCACCGTTGTGGTCTTCAAACACCTTGCCGATGATCGAAGCGGTGTCGAATACCTTATCTGGCATGACTTCAACCGTTGCACTGGCGAGGTTCGACTTCACAACGTAGTTGGTCGTGGTGTTTTGTGCCGAGAAGCTTTCTGCCGGTGGCGCTTCGGCCCATGCTGTGTTGGTGTAAACGCCAAAGGTAGCACCGACGCTTACACGCATTAGGTAACGGATACGAACAGCATCAGCGGTTTTCGAATCGCCCTTGCCGTAAATATTCATGTCGCCGACTTCGAAGAACAGTTGATTGGTCTTCGTTGGCTCTACGGTGATTTGGATGTCATCCGAGGTATCAAATACGCCATCAGGACCACTGTTGACCATCTCTGTCGAGTCTGGGATGTAAGCAAAGCCGCCCGGATAGCGGTCAACCAAACGTACACCCGTGAATGGGTTGTCGTTTTCATTGGTAATCACGACTTCGTATTCAACAACTTCACCGACGCTCGCCTCTGACTTGCTCGCTACCTTGGTCACTTTCAGCATGCCTTCGTTGTAAGCTTGCTTCTTAACCTTGATCGTGACGTTGGCGGACGCGACTTCACCTGTCGATGCTTTCGCGGTAAAGACGTTCGTGAAGTTGTCATCAATGCCTTGGTTGATCTCACCTGTCACTACGATTTCGTATTCATTACCTTGGTACGCCTTCATAGTGTGGTTTGAATCGACATTGCTATCTGAATCGACAGAAACCACCACACCAGACTTAAGCTCAGTGATGGTCGCTTTCCATGTGGTGAACAATGGATTGCCGTTGTTACCAATAAGCTTATCGATTTCATCCAACAGGTTGACGCTTTCTGCATCTGCAGAGCCTCGGTTGGTCGCCGTCATCGTGAAGGTAATTTCATCGTCGTCGTTGGTGTATTCCGCTTTATCTGCCACCTTGGTCACCGACAAAATGATCGGCAGTGGTTTGATAGTTGCGAAATCATCCGCCAGAACATCACTTTCTGACTTGTCGTAGGCATACGCGTGGTTGGTGATTTCTCCCATCGCATCCGCGTTGACGACACCCGTGATTTCAATGTCCAACTTATCGTTTGGCGCAATAATCACACGGCTATTCACGTCCAGATTGTCACCTTGAATCTGTGGTAACACGATGGTGCGGTCATCACTGTATGAGCTTGTCATGCTCCAACTGGTAAACGCTGGCGCTTCGGTGTCATGAATCGTATTTACCTTCAACTCTGAGATAAGATCCTTAAGCACTATCTCTTCGGTAAACGATCCAGATTCATTACTTAACACCACGTGGTAAGTGACGTTTTCACCCGGACGGTAGTACTCATCATCGACGGTCTTCTCTAGCTTGACCGACTCTGGCATCGCCAATAGCATCGCGCTTGCTTCTTGAGTTTCACCGCGGAACAACGCACTTGCTGTGTTCTCAATCTCGCCCGTTGCGTATTGATTCACCAAACCAGTGATGACGAACTCCACTTCATCATTCGCTGCAATGGTCAGCGTTGAATCGATGTCCGTATTTACGCTTGGAATATTGGTAATGTCAGTATCGGAACTGCCCTTGTTAACTTCGATACGCCACGAATCGAACGCTTTGACTGTCGTGCCATCTAAACGAACCACTTCAAGATCACTAATGGCATCTTTCACCTCGACATCTGTTGCTGGCACCGTACCTTCGTTCTTCACTTTGACGCGGAATGTCGCTTCTTTGCCCGGAATGTAGAACTCAGTGTCAGCGGTTTTCTCGATAGAGATACCTTGCGATTGAGGCTGAATAGTCGCGCTCGATTGTTGTGTGGTGCCATTCAAATCAGCGGTGGCAGTGTTGGTAATTTCACTCGCCGCTAATGGGTTGGTTTTCGCCGTAATGGTGAACTCAACAATGTCATGCGGCGCGATATCGATTACTGAACGAATGTCTTGGTTATCGATAGGCATTGGCGTGATCGTTGTGCGGCTGTCAGTGTTGGTTGTTTCAATCGTCCAGCTTTCAAACGCTCGCTCATTAACACCGTAAATGTTGGTCGCTTTGATACCCGATAGCATGTCATCCAATTTAATGTCGTTATCGAAACCATCGGTACCGTTGTAAACACGAACATGGAAAACCGCTTCCTCACCCGGAATGTAAATTGGTGATTCTGCTGTTTTCTCAATCCAAACTTCTTCAGGTAAGGTTTCTAACGTTGCTGTTGCATCGGTGGTCGCACCGCCGAACTCAGCTGTCGCGGTGTTAACGATGTTAGCCACCGCACTGCTGTTGACTGTACCTGTGATGGCAAATTCAACCGTGTCGCCAGGCGCGATATCAAGGTTGGTAGAAATGTCACCGTTTGGTCCTGGTACCGTTTCGATATTGGTGCGTGGGTCGCCTTTAGTGGTCACGATGGTCCAATCATTCAATGCAGGCTCCATTGCTCCACCCGAGGTTTCCACTTCGAGTGAAGAAATGATGTCCTCGACTTTTACATCGGCCGCAAAGCCAGAACCGTTGTTGGTCACTTTGACGCGGAATGTAGAGAACTCTCCCGGCTGGTAGTAACGCTCATCGGTGGTTTTCTCTAGAATGATATCGCCCGGACGCGGTTTCAACGTTGCCGTTGCCGTCACGTCTTTACTGTTGTGATTCAACGTTGCGGTGTTAACAATGTCGCCCGTCGCTTCTGTATTGACTAGACCAATAACGTAAAGGGTGATGGTGTCGTTCGGTGCGAGGTCGATGTTGTAATCAATATCCTTGTCGACAACGAGTGAGTTAGCATCGACTGTGGTCAGTGAACTGCCCGTAACATACTGAACCGCCCATTGCAGGAAGGCTTGGTTCGCCGAGCCATCAATGGTGTTCACGGTTAGCGCACCAATTTCATCTTTTAGGTTGATGTCATTCGCGTAGCTGTTGCCTTCGTTGACGATTTTCAGGATGTAACCTGCCGCTTGGTTAGGGCTATAAAACTCTACCATTGGCTCTTTGGTGAAGGTTAAATCTGGGATCTTCGCCGTGCTGGTCGCTTCTGCGGTTTTAGTCGAACCGTTGTAGGTCACTTCAACTTGGTTGGTGACATCGCCCACCACTTCTGGGTCAAGCTCCCCTTCCGCCGTAATGGTCACCACATCATTTGGACCGATGTCCAAGCTGCCATCTAAAAACTCACCAGTGGACGATGGGAACTTGGTGTCACCCGTCTGTGAAGATGCATTGAAGAAGATGGTGCCAGATTCAAACGCTTTTACTGTCGCGCCCGTAATACTGGTTGAAGTGATGTCGTTGACCAGATCTTTGATCTCCACATCACTCGCCCAGTTGGCGGTGGTGTTTTCGATCTTGATGGTATAGGTCAGCTTGTCACCTGATTCGTATTGGCTCTTATCAACTGTTTTATCGACCGTGAGGTCAGCAGTTGCCGCCACGTAAGTCGCATCCGCAGTTTGAGAGCTGCTTGAATCGCTCACTTCCACTACGTTGGTGATATCGCCAACAAGGTCCGCTTTTACAACACCTTCAACATGAAGTTTCACTGTGTGATCTGGGTGAATGTTGTAACGAATCTGATAACCATTGTCGCCAGTCACCTCAGAGCCCGCTATGGGTTGAGTCAACGTTGGATCGGTACCATCAACGCTCACAGATTTTGCTGACCAAGAATCAAACGCACGCACAGGTAATGTTGCGCCAGCTTTCTCAGCACGAATTGTCTTCCAAAGGTCTGAAATCAACACATCGGTCGCATAACCTGTACCGGTATTTTTCACCTCAATGTCGTAACCAATGGTATCACCCGGATGGTAAATCGCAGGGGTGATTGAGGTTACTTTAGTCACAGCAAGGCTTCCCGGTTCTGGGACGATAACTTTTTCTTTGAGGTTGTAGGTGAAGTACTTGGTTCCTGAATTCAGCTTACCTTGTAGTTGGTTTGTAAACTCACCAACGGCATCATCACGAACATGACCAACGACTTCGATTAGGATTTCACTTTCTGCACCGCCATCCACTTTACCATTCATTTTCACGGTAACGTCGATGTCAGTATTGGCTGCGATAGATTGGAGCGGTGTAATGTCACGAAAACCAGAAGCGTTACCGTCGCTCACCACACTTGCTGTTACTGCCCAATCTTTAAGTGCTGTCTGTTCAGAGCCATCAGCAACTTCAACCTTGTACGTCGAGATCAAATCTCGAACATCAATTTCTTCGTTAAGTAGCGTTTCATTTCGAATGCGCATTTCATAACGAATCTCGGAACCCGGTGTGTAAGTTGGTGTGCTGGTCGACTTCTCTGCCGTTAAGCTTGAAGTACCCGGATCCAACACAATCGCATTACTATCAACATCATTCACTTTTGCAATATTTGTGATTGTGCCAGACGCATCCGCCGCTACCGTGCCGTCAATCTCAAACACAACCGCATCACCCGGCATCAAGTCGAACGCTGCATTCAGTGGCACGGTTCCTTGGTAGTTACCCGTAATAGAGAATCGGTCTGGATCAGGCGCACTTACGATTGCCACACTGTAGTCTTGGAATGCAGCCTTACCATCTGATGTATTAATGGTGTTTAGCTCATCAACGATAGTCGCGCCATTGGTAATGCTGTCGCCCACGTTGGTCACACTAACTTGATACTGAACTTGACCGTTCGGGTTGTAGTGACAATCTGTACCCGTCGTTGATGGGAAAGTACATGTACCACTGTCTGCGGTAGTACTCAGCAC
The DNA here is from genome assembly GCF_033340195.1 of Vibrio sp. 1457. Lineage (NCBI taxonomy): Bacteria > Pseudomonadati > Pseudomonadota > Gammaproteobacteria > Vibrionales > Vibrionaceae > Vibrio > Vibrio sp. 1457. The sequence goes on along the minus strand of NZ_JAWOWA010000018.1, from coordinate 11,611 downwards.
TGACTTCTCGAAGTTCAATACAGGCACAACTGGTGGAATTACATCAGTTGTATCACTTTGGTTGCCTGCTTTACCCGTGTTGCCATCGATATCACCAAGTGCATCTGGGCGAACTTTACCAGTAACCGTAAACTCAATGACTTCTTCCGGAGCGATATCGACTAACAGGTCAAGATCATCGGTTGCATCATAAGATTCGATGTAAGTGTCTTGTGTTCCCGTTGTACCTGTTGAAGTAAAGGCATGGGAGATGTTGGTCTCTGAGAACGCAGATTTCGTCGTCCCGCCAATCACCTCAACGCGAACGTTAGAGACGATATCTTGGATAACGGTTTGATCACGCCACACGGGTTCGGTGTTGGTCACCGTGAATTTGTAGATGACCTCATCTTCCGGTTTGTAAGTGTCACCGGATACATAAGATTTGCCATCGATAGAGGCAATTTCTTTACTCACCGACAGGTTACTACCCTCTGGCGTGACTTTCGCAGAATTGAAGTTGCTGCCGTTGTATTTCGGAGTCGCAACAATCTGGTCGAGCGCGTCTTGGCGGATCTGTGACTCCATGACAAAGTCAATCCAACCACCCGGCGCAATTGAAAGTACAGGAATGTCGATATCTGCATTTGCGCCGCCGGTATAGCCATCAATTAGCGTCGTCGCTTCACCCGAGGTCGTCGCGGTCACTGTCCAACCATATTGGCCAAATGCCTGTAGCGTTTGTGAGTCAGATTCGCCTGCTGCGTTTTGCGCGACACGTACTTTGACGTTTGAGAACAACTCTTTCAGTGACTTGTTGTACTCCAAACCTTTACCATTGTTCTCAATACGCAAGTGGTAAACGATCTTTTCGCCGTCTGTCGTATGGTTGTATGTGGTCTTGTGTGTCGCTAGTGATGTATCAGTGTACGCTTTATGCGACTTAGCAATGCTCACCGGCAGCATGTTCACGGGTTCTGACGGTAAATTATGGCTGTTGTCTACCACCGCAACGTTGAGAATTTGGCCAACGGCTTTCTCACTGATCTTCGCTTTAATGGTGTAAGTAACAAAGGTTCCACCTGTCGCGAATCCGTTTGCGGCTAAGTTGAAATTAGTGTCGATATCACTGTTATTGCTGACAGAGCCTGCATCACTGATGCCACTCGAATCGGTACTGGTCACGATGGTCCATGAATCAAACGCACGACCTTTACCGCTTCCATCGAAGTAATCAGTCTGAATCTTGCTGATTTCATCCTTGATTGGCATCTCATTGATGTGAACGTTGTTCAAGTTCTTCAGTGAGATTTCATACTCGATGTAACCACCCGGCGTGTAACCACCGCTTAACTCGGTAGTGCCATCCTGATCGTAGATTTTGGTGACATGTTTAGAGAAGTCGTACTTCTCAGCAGACGCTTTGGTCTCCGCACTCACGGTATCACCATCGACAGTAAGCAAGTTCAAGATCTCACCGACGGAGTTGTTGTTCACCCTAGCTGTGACAACGTATTCAATGGTTGTGCCTTTAGGGATGGATGCATGAGTATCGATGTCTGCGTTATCAGCAATCTTGCCATCCAGATCGAGAATAGCCGAGGAGCTGCCACTGACGATCCTTGGAACAACCGTCCAACCCGAGTCAAACGCTTTACCGCTTGTGCCATCGACAAGATCGACCATGATATTGGATAGTCGGTCGATGACAGGAATGTTGTATGCGTTGCCCTTACCATCGTTTTCGATCGTTAAGCGGTAAACCAGAGGTTGTCCCGGTTCATAGCTTGATTGATCTACCGTCTTGGAGAACGCTAGATGGTAGCTGTTCGGAATAACCGTGATGCCACCAATGGTGATTGTGCCAGTCGCGTCTTCTCGCACTACACCAACAACTTCAAAGGTAACAGAGTCTTTTCCTGCGACATCGATCGTTGTGTTGATGTCTTGATTATCCGCAACGGTGCCATCTAACGTGCCATCTGTTGTACCGTCGCCACCATTAGAATCGTCCTTCGAAACATCTACTGTGAAACCTTTATCAAATGGCGTAGCCAAAGAGCCATCCAACAACTGAGTCGTCACACCGGTGATGTTTTCACTTACTGCGTGGTCATTGACATAACCGGTTTGAGAAGAAACCGTCACTTGATAGGTAAGTGTATCGCCCGGAGAGTAGAATTTTGATTCCACGCCATTAACCAATAGCTTTCTGACTACATCACCACCGTTGTATGCGCGCTCCATCTCGTGATGAGAAACGTGTGATTCTTCAGTCACTTGGCCAAAGTCACGGTATACGTAGGCATCATTCTCAATTTTGTCATTTAAGTTACCCATTGAATCCTGAGAACCAATGACATTGTCTTTAACACGAGCTTTAATTCGGAAAGTACGCAATTCGCCCGCAGCAAGTGTCATCGTGTTCGATGCATCACCCGGTGGGTAAATAAAATCTTCTGTAGTTTGAGATTGAAAACCGCCACCGTCATCGAAATCAAACTGCCAGTATTCGAATGGAGATTGATCTGGGTAGTTTTCATATTGATTGTCTTTGTCATTTGCCAACACAGAGCGAATGTCTGTCAGTAAATCAACGACCTTAAGACCATTTTCAACATTCGCGCCGTTGTTCAAAACACGAACCTCATAAGTGACGTCATCGCCAGGGACAAAACGTACTTTGTCCGCTGTTTTCAGAATAGAAACGTTAAGAGAATCCCCCGATGTACCACCAATTTCGGCAGAAGAGGATTGGTTTAAGTTCGTCGATGGGTCATAGATCTCTGCGGTATTAGAGATCTCATCTTCTACATAGTCATTTTTAACTGTAGCTTTAATGGTATAGACGACATAACCTTCTGAGCCATTGATCTTAGGGTCAATATCGATGTAGCTATTGATGTTGCCGCCATCTGGAAAACCTGACTTCTCACCTTCATAACTGCCTGTTTTAAAGGGTGAGTTATTGGAGTCTGTCGACGCTGTAATTGTCCAATCTGAGAACGCATTTAGGCCGAGGATATCATCCGTAACATGCACTTCGTTGGCATAGCCTGGACCAGTATTGACGATTGTGACTTTAAACGTCACCTTATCGCCGGGCTTGAAATCATCGTTTGGCGTTGTTTTGGCAACAATAACTTTCGGATCGTGAGGATAAACTACTACCGTGTCCGAAGCTGAATTTTGAATGCTTGAATCAGGCGTTTTAATTTCTGCCGTGTTATCAAATCGAGAGTAAATGATCTCGTTTTCATTTGAGCGATCGATTTGTGCCACGATGGTGTAAAGCACTTCAACGTTTGGCGGGATATGCGCTGTGGTGTCTAGATCTGTGTTATCGCTAAAAGTACCGACATCTGTATAAGCAGGGTTGCCATCAAGTTGAGGATCATCCGAGATGATCTCAGCACTGATCGTCCACGACTTGAAGACTTGTTTTGACGTCGTGTCTGGTTCCAATATCTTCGCGGTGATCGAAGATAAGGCGTCTTTTACCGCCACATTTGTCGCATAACCGTTTTCTTTATCGTTCTTCAGGCTGATTTGGTAAGTGACCTCAGTATCCAGCTTAGAATAAGCCGTCTGCTCACCATGAAAACCTGAGTCAGTATTGGTCTTAACGCGTTTGTTTAGCTCAATCGCAAAATCACGAGGATCAGAACCTCGGTCTGCATAAACAGAGCCATCCACCGTGACTTCGTTTGAGATATGACCATTTGCAATTGGGTTAGTGTCAGCAACGATGGTGTATTCGATATAGGAGTGAGGTTGAAGCGTTGCGATGACATTTAAATTGTCAGGGTGTTTAACTTCTCCGGTCATCCCCGTATTTGAAGCAGTTGCTGGTGTGCCATCGTCTTTAAATGCTTCAGCGGTGATCGTCCAATCCGAATAAGCATTGATTTCTTTGCCGTTGATATCGGTTGTTTTCACTGAGTTCAGGTCATCTAGCACCTGAACTTGGTTTGCAAAACCATCACCATCGTTCGTCACGGTAATGGTGTAAGTAAGAGTCTGGCCTGAAGAGTAAAAGCGACTATCTACATCTTTACTTGCGCGCAAGTTGTCATCTGGTGTTTGAACACCCGAGCCTTCTTCAGTGACGTTATCGTTAGAACAACTTGGATCGTCATCAAGAATAAGACCAGTGCTGGTATCATTGGTTTTCGCAGTCAGCTTGTACTTGATGGTTTTACCTGGAGCGATATCTGGGGTTAGCGAAAGTGGATTCGACGTCCAAGTGCCGTAGCTAAAGGTGCCTGGGTCCGAGCCAATCGAGTCCTCACCCGAAATAACCTCAACTTTCCACTGTTCAAAAGCTTGGCCATCCCCTGCGCCACCCGCTTGCTCAGTCTTAACACAAGTTAGGTTATCTTGGACTAACAGGTTGTTGGCAAAATATTTTGATGAGCCATTTGTAACGGTAATTTCGTACTCAATTTCACCACCTGGTACATATTCGGATGCAGAAGTGGTCTTCGAAATAGAGATATCAGAATCCGTCACACTCAACACTTTTTCAGCATCAACCGTATCCGAAATACTGGAGCTTTTGACCAACGAGCCTGAGTCATCCGTTACAGAAGCAGTAAAGCCTTGCAAGGTACCAATCGTGATTGGGGTAAGGGTTGCTTTAATTTGGTAGGTGATCGACTCGCCCGGATAGATAGAAACGGTATCGTCAAAATCGACATCCGTTTGTGCGCTGCCTTGGTAGTCAGAAAGTGAGTTACTGCCAATGCTTGAAACCGTGATATCCCAGGTCGTGAAGGGGTTACCATCCACATCGGTGTTGTTGTAAGAAGGGGATAAATTGTTAGCTAAACCATTGCGGCTAATTAGGTCGCTAATATTTTGTTTTACATGATAATTATGAGCAATCGCACCACCGTTGTTACTCACCTTCAACTCAAAATCCACCTCACCGTTAATCAGGTATGGCGATGTTGAATTGAGCGTGTGTTCCAGTGCAATTTCAGGCTCAGATGGAGGCGTTGATAGCGGGTTGCCGTCGACCGTACCAGCACGAGTCGTGGAGCTTGCTTGGGTATCAATATCGGAAACTAAGTCCGCAGCAACCGTCGCTTTGATGGTGTAAGTAATGTAACCACCAACAGAGATCTCCGCATCGGTGACTGACAAATCTCCTGTTGTTGCAAAGGTACCCGCATCGCTCCCCGATGAAGCCACGGCACTAATGGTCACGCTGCTAAATGCATTCCCTGTTGTGCCATCTAACTTTTGTCCTGTTAAAGACGCAAACTCTTGCTCAATATCTAATCCTTTAACCGCATAAGCACCATTATTGGTTGCCGTTAAAGAATAAGTCAGTGTGCCGCCAACATCGTATTCGGTCGGGCTAACGTATTCTTCGAGAAGATAATCGTATTCAGCCGGAGGGAAAGTAATTGTATCTGGGTTAGTAAAAGTCGTCTCTGTGCCGGAAACCGTTCCTTTTACTTCGGTGTTGCCAAGAACAATATCTTCAGCAGCATCATCAGCAACCGTCGCTTCAATTTGATAAGTAATACGCCCTAGCGGTAATAAGTTTGCGCCGGTCACATTCAGGTTGCTATTGCTAGAGGAGTAAGTACCTGCATTCGTACCTAGCGTATGAGTATCAGTGATCTTGACACTACTGAACGCCCTATTCGAACCAGACATCACATCCCAAATGGCATTCGTTACGGAGACATCACTGATCGTGCTGATCGTCGTATTTCGAACTTCAATCGAGTATGTAATGACCAGTCCATTTTCGTAGGGCAGACCGAATGTTGGATTAAAGGATATTTCTATTTCGCCTGCAGCTAATGCATTTTCAGAGTAAAAAAAAGCAATCAATAACAAGATAACACTAATCTTAAACATTGATGTAATGCTTTCCAACTTGTATAAATTTTTATTAGTCATTTTTAAGAAAGTATAATCCATAAAAATATAATATTTAGCGTAATAACACTGTTGAATTTAAAATAATAAAAATAAAAACCAAAATTAATCCCTGTTTTTCATGATAAATACACAACATTATTATCAGCCTAATGGCACAAAGTAATTTATATTTAAAATATAATAATCAATTGCAAATAGTAACAATAAATAAAATATATTGTTATATAAAGAATAGTTATCAGATTTGTCTTACAAAGAAATAAATGTATGGCTACAAAGTGGTAAGTAAAAAAATGCACATGATAATTTGTTTGAATCGTACACATGAATAAAACCACCATATATTCATTAAATCTATCATTCGAAAAGATTTTAATAGAAACCTCAGATGGGATTCGGATAAGTAATTTAAGCTATTATTCCTACCGTGACCTTTCACAACCTACATAACCTTTCGATTGGGTATAGACTCGAGCTTTATGTTGTTCTAACAGGTGATAAATCCCACCGACCAAAGCCAAGTTAAATTTTTATCCCAAAGTTCGTTTCCTTTTTTAACTTTCAGAAAAATTACAATATCTTCGCTATTTACCATACCACACTTTTCTATCTCCCTTGCGACAATACTTTGAACTACAGTACACCTGTAACATGACAGTAAGTTCTCAGCCTATTTCTTCAATAATTAATATCTAATCGTAATTACGTGTCGCTGACTACACCGGGTGAACTATATAAATTAACAACGCAATCTATTTAAAGCTTTTTAATTTTTTTGAGTTGTAAGAACGATAATTCCTGTATTTATATTTTAAATTTCCCTATACAATATTATAAGATTTTATATGATAATTAATGACGATATAACGTCGTATTTATTTAATAAAACACATTACCAACAATAAAATAAGATTGTAAAAAAGAAAAATTTTAAATTTACTGATATGATAATACATTTTTATTTTACAGCAAGGTTTAATGTACTTTATCTGAAATACTTAATACTCCATATTGTTTATTTTTAAAAAGTATCAAATAATTCATCCAAGTTACTAATACTAAAAAATTATGGATATAAAAATAAATTATCACTAAGTTTTCAAAAATGCTCTAAGATACAAACTATGAAAATGAATAGAGTACTATATGACATTTCTACCACAGTTAACCTAAAAATAATTAGCTAGTAAAATATTGATATTCTTCACTAGATCAGAAAAACTAAAAATTACAAACATACGACTTTAAGAAAAAAACCTAGACTTTAAACTGTTTATTTAATGATGATATGTAATTGGATTCGATACTCTTTGACAATACTCTTCAAAAAGCACTTAGAAATTACTCCTCTCTGAAGGCGCGATTCATGCTTTCTGTAATTGGCTTTATTAGGTAGCTCAATGGCGTTCGTGGCTCAGATAAAATCAGCACTTCGGCATTCATGCCTGAGGTTAAACGATGTTTTGTCACATCTTCCGGTGAAATTGCAATTCTAGCGAGATAAAAATCTTCTTGGTTTTCTTGCGAGAGCTTATCGGCAGAAATCGTCAGCACTGTACCGTCTAAAGGTGCCAACGTCCGTGCATTCAGAGCGGTCAGACGAACATGCGCTTGCTGGCCTGGACTCACTAAATCAATATCCTGAGGATTAACACGAGCCTCGACTAACAACTTATCGTCTTGCGGGACCAGTTCTAGTAACGTTTCACCCGAGCCAATCACACCTTTTTCGGTAAACACTTGCATGTTGACTACGCGACCAGAAATAGGTGCGTTGATCGTTGTTCTTGCGACAATATCTTGAGCGGAGCGATATTCTTCCCGAATTGCGACAATTTCCGTTTTGGTGTTTCGTAGTTCCTCTACAATCTCATTCAGCCTTTCAAGCTTCAACTCTTCAATTTGCGCTAGGTTCTCATCTAACCTTTTTCTAACGGTGAGCGATTGCCTGTCTAACTGGCTTAAGGTACTTCTCACCTCCGCTGCTAGGCGCTTGAGTTGAAGTAAGGTAGATTTTCCCGAGAAACCTTTTTGCACCAAGGCTTGGTTGCTGTCTATTTCTTCAGCAATAAAGTTGAGCCGTTCCGTCTCAATCACTTTGGTTTGCTGAAGGTTTTCAAGCTCTAAATTTGCTCCAGAAATACTCTGCTCAATGATACTCAGTTTACTATCAAAGAATCGCTTTCTCGCTTCAAAGATCTTGTTTTGAACCAGTTGTGCTTCTTGTACGATATCGACACGGGGAATGCTTTCAAGATCATCAGACCATACAATCGTTGGAAGCTCATCAAGCTCCGCACTTAAACGGTTTTCCTTTGCTAGAGTATGGATAAAACGACCACTTAACGAGTCCAACTTAGCCATAGCTTGACGCTTAGAAAGTTGAATTAATAACTGACCTTTTTCGACTAAATCCCCTTCCTGTACATATAGCTTTTCAATAATACCGCCTTCTAAATGCTGAATTTCTTGTCGCTTAGTGAGAACTGACAAATCACCATAAGCAATCGCTGCACTTTCTAATTTGGCTGTTGCAGCCCAGTAGCCAAGACCTCCAAGAAAAACACTTAAGGTCACCACACCGAGTAAAATTGGTTTTCGAAAGCTTAGTCTCGCTTTGGGGCTAAAACGATATACGATCTCGGTAGAACTCTGATTAACGGTTGGCAGTTGATTGCTCATTTCTTACCCTTGGGATATCTGTTCTTTCTTCGCCCATCAAACGTTTTAATACTTCATCTTTAGCGCCGTATAACTTGACTCGGCCGTCAGCCAAATACAACAGCCTATCCATTTGTCGTAACGTACTCGGATTGTGGGCAATGACGATAATCGTTGTACTCTGTGCTTTTAAATGGGCAATCAAACGTTGATACGCAGCCTCTCCCTCACCATCGAGGTTGGCATTCGCTTCATCGAAAATCACAATAGAAGGATCGCCATAAACGGCTCTTGCAAGAGCGATTCTCTGCCTTTCCCCCCCAGATAAACCACGGCCATTTTCACCAATAATGCAATCATAGCCTTTGTTTTTCTTGAGTATTAATTCATGACATCCTGCTAGTTGAGCCGCCTTGATGACTTTAGCGGGGTCTTCTTCTTTAAAGCGCGCGATGTTCTCTCGAATTGTGCCAGGAAATAACTCCACCTCTTGAGCGAGATACCCAAAATGCACGCCGCGATCTTCAGATGCCCATACGGAGACTTCCATTCCATCAAGAGTCACTTTACCCGCTAATGGCTTAACCGTACCTAATAACAGCCGAGCAAACGTCGATTTACCCGTACCAGAAGGGCCAATCACCCCAACAGCAACACCCGGAGGAATCGATAAGTTGATCGATGAGAGCACTGGTTCGGTTGCTCCAGGATGGCGATAGGCCAGTCCGGTAAGCTCATAGTGTCCTTTTGGTTTAGGCAGTGGCATATCTGATTCATCTTGGCGCACGATCGCATCGATTTCTTTCAACCTTTTATAGGCGCCTTTAGCAGACATCGCACTTCGCCACGTGCCTATCGCCTGCTCCATCGGCGATAATGCCCGACTCATTAATATGGAGCTCGCGATCATCGCCCCTGCCGTTATCTCATGTTGGATAACTAACCATGCACCACCTCCCAGTAAAAATATCTGTAGTGATCCACGCACAAACTTAGAAAAGTTAGCCATGTAGATGAACTTACCTGCAACTCGCTCTTCAAGCACATTCACTTCACTCACGCGCGACTGCCACTTCTCTAAAAATGCATTCATCATCCCCATTGCGAGAATTGAATTGGAGTTTTGCGTGGCTAATTCTGCTTTGTTGATATGAGAAATCGCTCTGACTTCGCTCTCTTGCATTGTTTTACGCGTCATTAGCTCATTAAGTAGACCTAGGCTAAACAATACGATAGATCCAAGTAACGCGATGTGACCTAGTATCGGGTGCAATAAATACACAAATAAAATAAACAGCGGTGTCCAGGGCGCATCCAACAGTGGATAAGGTGCTTGACTGCTCAAAAAGCTTTTGATGTTCTGAATGTCTCTCAGAGTTTGCGAGGTATAACTCTTCCCAGTATGTGATTGATATTGAATCGTGCGCTTGAGCATGAAAGCGGAGAGTTTTGTGTCCATCCAATAACCAAAAGATTTACTCATTTGTGCTCGTGCAATGTCGATGATGGACATGGTTAACAGCGCGACAATTACGATGACAGTGAGCAAGAATAAAGTATCGGTTGAGTAGGAGGATATCACTCGGTTGTACACTTGAAGCATGTACAGCGGAATAGAGAGAACCAATAAGTTGATAAAAAGGCTAAAAACGATCAGCAAGCCCGCAAGCGTGCATAGTTTTTGTTTCACTTCTTTGAAAACCGTTTTTTGCACGACTACTTCCGTTTAACGTGAAAATTGTAGGCGCCAGAAATACTAGCGCCTAGCTTAAGGTAACCTCAAATCGCTCTAGAGTGTCCGGTTAGTTCGCTTTAGCATGGCAGAGCCACGCAAACTAATTCCCATCCAGAGTTATTTTCAGTCGTTTAGATTACGAACAGATCTGCACCATAGGTGTTGATGTCAGTTTCAGTCACGCCAATAAGTTTCACTGTTAGATCAGCCCCATCGGTAAACACTGCATTCCCAACTGCATCGTAGCTAAAGCTTAAATCACCGAAGGCTGTAACCGAGTCGCTAACAATGTGCAAAGAATCTTCACCAATGGTGAAATCCATAACCTTTGCTTCGCCATGGCCACCAAACTTATCCGTGAACACAAACTTGTCACTGTCACTCCCACCTACCAATATGTTATCTCCAGCCCCTACAACAAGAATATCATCACCAGTGTTTCCTAATAGCTTGTTATCACCCAACAAACCTAAAAGCTTATCGTTTCCAAAACCTCCTTTTAATAGATCATCACCAATCCCACCTTTTAACAAATCATCTCCAGCACCACCAATTAGGCGATCATCACCGTCGCCGCCGATCACATAATCATTACCGCCACCGCCAACAAACGAGTCATTACCACCAAAACCGATAAACAAATCATCGCCGCCATCGAAATCAGCAAATTGGTTATTTACACCTGCATCGCCTAAATACGTGTCATTGTCACTTGCGCTCATTTTTATTCCCTCTTGGCTTATTAATTGAATAGACCTTCTGTTCCACGTCTGACTAGATTCGTCACGACATGAGAAGTCTAATAGTCAACTGAATAGGAATAAGTTTGAATATGGGATGATATTTCAGACTGACATTTTAATAATAAATATAAAATTTAGTACTTTATAGAGTATTTTCTTTTTATTACAGCAAGTTAATACTAGTACTACAGGTTTCTCTTAGCCCAACTTGTAGCTTGCGTACGGTTCTTTACTTCTAACTTTCTAAAAATATTGTATAGATGTGATTTAATAGTATGCTCGCTGATAAATAAAGAATCAGCGATTTCCATATTTGAACCACCTTCTTTCAACATTTTTAAAACCTGAACTTCACGCCGAGTAAGCTCAACCTCAATAGCAGGTTCGATAATGCTATTTACTTCTCTGCCTCGATAATAATTTACTAGCTGATCAAGTAATCTTCGAGACAGCCAATTATCCCCTTTTATTATTGCTTTTAATCCCTGACAAACCTTGTCCATTGAACCTCCTGGAGGCTTTGTTGCGTAATTCGATGGAACTAAATCAAGAAACTACGATCTGAGCGGCTACGCCTATCAATCGTCGTAGC